>NZ_MUNH01000663.1:0-3602 GCF_002154615.1 Streptomyces recifensis | reverse complement strand
CGGTCCGGGCCCGGACCGCCCACCCCGGCGGCCCGCGCGGCCTCGATCACCGCGCGCGAGGCGGGCGCGGGCTCCAGCCCCTCCCGCAGCTCGACGGCGCGGGCGGCCGCGTACAGCTCGACCGCGATGACCCGCGTCAGGTTGTCCACGGCGGTGCGCAGCTTGCGCGCGGCCGACCAGCCCATGGAGACGTGGTCCTCCTGCATCGCGGAGGACGGGATGGAGTCCGCGGACGCCGGTACGGCGAGCCGCTTCAGCTCGCTGACCAGCGCGGCCTGCGTGTACTGGGCGATCATCAGGCCGGAGTCCACGCCGGCGTCGTCGGCGAGGAACGGCGGCAGGCCGTGGCTGCGGTTCTTGTCCAGCAGCCGGTCGGTGCGGCGCTCGGCGATGGAGCCGAGGTCGGCGGCGGCGATGGCGAGGAAGTCCAGGACGTAGGCGACCGGCGCCCCGTGGAAGTTGCCGTTGGACTCGACCCTGCCGTCGGGCAGCACCACCGGGTTGTCGACGGCGGCGGCCAGCTCGCGCTCGGCGACCAGGCGGGCGTGCGCCAGGGTGTCGCGGCCGGCGCCGGCGACCTGCGGGGCGCAGCGCACCGAGTAGGCGTCCTGGACGCGGGGCGCGTCGTCCTGGTGGTGCCCGGTGAGCTGGGAGCCCTTGAGCACCGCGAGCATGTTGGCGGCCGAGGCGGCCTGGCCGGGGTGCGGGCGGATGGCGTGCAGCTCGGGCGCGAGGACCTTGTCCGTGCCGAGCAGTCCCTCCAGGCTGAGGGCGGCGGTGATGTCGGCCGACTTGTAGAGGGAGTCGAGGTCCGCGAGAGCCATGATCAGCATGCCGAGCATGCCGTCCGTGCCGTTGAGGAGGGCCAGGCCCTCCTTCTCGCGCAGCTCGACCGGCTCGATGCCGTGCTCGCGCAGCAGCTCACCGGCCGGGCGTACGACCCCGTCGGGACCCTCGGCGTCGCCCTCGCCCATCAGGGTCAGCGCGCAGTGCGAGAGCGGCGCGAGGTCGCCGGAGCAGCCGAGGGAGCCGTACTCGTGCACGACCGGGGTGATCCCGGCGTTGAGCACGTCCGCCATGGTCTGCGCGACCTCCGGGCGTACGCCGGTGTGCCCGGAGCAGACCGTCTTCAGGCGCAGGAACATCAGCGCCCGGACGACCTCCCGCTCGACGCGCGGGCCCATGCCGGCGGCGTGCGAGCGGACGATGTTGCGCTGGAGCTGCGCCCGCAGCTCGGGGCTGATGTGCCGGGTCGCGAGCGCGCCGAAGCCGGTGGAGACGCCGTAGACCGGCTCGGGTTTGGCGGCCAGCGCGTCCACGATCTCGCGGGCCGCGGCGAGCGCGGCCACGGCCTCCTCCGACAGTTCCACGCGGGCCCCGGCGCGCGCGACGGCGAGGACGTCGTGCGCGGTGACACCGGTCGTCCCCACCACCACAGAGTGCATATCCATATTCAGGAGCGTACGCATTGAATGCGACGGTGTCACTAGTGGATTGCCCCCGCACCCCTTACCGGTCCTTGGCGCGGCGGCCCCGGAAGCGGCGGCGCTCGTTCTTCGCGGGCGGTGGCGTCTCGTCCGCGAGCCGTACGACCGGGTCGTCCGGGCCCTCCCGGCCGGCCACCACGGGCAGGTCGGCGCGCTCGGCCTTGGCGCGGTACTGCGCGGCGTCGGCCAGCCGGAACAGCCGCCGGGCGTCGTGCACCGGGCCGATGTCGTGCCCGGTGGACGCGACCCCGCAGGCCACGCCCTCGCCCAGCTCCAGCGCACCCGCCCGGCGGCACAGCTCCACGGCCGCACCGACCACGTCCTCGGCCGACGGCCCGAGCGCCAGCAGACAGAACTCGTCGCCGCCGAGCCGCGCCGCGAGCGCGCCCGGCAGCATCGCGCCGCACAGCGACAGCACCGACCCGAACCGCTCCAGCAGCCGGTCCCCGACCTCGTGCCCCTGGGTGTCGTTGACCTTCTTCAGCCCGTTCAGGTCGCAGACCACGAGGCTGACCACCGCCCCCTCCGCCCGGTGCCGCTCCACCGCCTCCTCCAGGCGTACGTCGACCGCACGGCGGTTGGCCAGGCCGGTGAGGGCGTCGGTGAAGGCGAGGCGGCGGGCCTCCTCCAGCCGTTCGGTCTGCGCGAGACCGGCCGCGACGACCGCCGCCAGTACGGTCGCGAAGTCGGCGTCGCCCCGGTCGAAGACCGGTGTCCCCATCGCGCGGGCCACATACAGCTCGCCCCAGGCCCGGCCGTGCAGCACCACGGGCGCGACCACGCAGCAGCCCCTCCCCCGGCGGCGCAGGGCGGCGACCCGCTGGTGGATGTAGCCGGGGGTGCCGGCGGCCGGGCCCTGCGCGGTCTCCACCCAGGCGTTGGGGCCGCCGCCCCCGGCCCAGCGCTCGTGCAGGAACTCGGTGATCTCCGGGAACTGGTGGACCGGGTACGCCTCCGCCTCCGGGAACTCCTCCTCGTCCTCGGCGCGCTTGCCGACGTTCACCAGGACCCGGAGGCGGCCGCGTTCGCGCTCCCACACCGAGAGCGCGGCGAAGTTCCCGGCCAGCGCCCGGCAGGCACCGAGCGCCGCCGCCCGCCAGGACTCCGGCGCGGTGTGCGCGGCCGCCATCCCCTGCGCCAGCCCCACCACGGCAGCGAGCCGATCATCCTCACCCATCACCCCAGGTTAGGGACGAATGGGCACATCAGGGGCATCGGCGCGGGCGATCAGGTGGTCACCGCGGGGTCACTCGCCCGGCCACTCGGGGGCGCGCTTCTCGTTGAAGGCGGCGACGCCCTCGGCGCGGTCGCCGGAGAAGGCGGTCGCCCGCCAGGCCGCGTCCTCGACCTCCAGACCGGCCCGCAGGTCCAGGCCCTGGCCCAGACGGAGGGCCCGCTTGGCCGAGCGCAGGCCCACCGGGGAGTTCCTGGCGATCCTCGCGGCCAGGGCGAGCGCCTCCTCACGGTCCCGGCCCGCCTCGGTGAGCTGGTCGACCAGCCCGAGGGCGGCCGCCTCCGCAGCCTCCAGCCGGCGCGCGGTGAAGATCAGTTCGGCCGCGCGGGCCGCACCGACGCGCCTCGGCAGCAACTGCGTACCGCCGCCGCCGGGAATCACGCCCACGGACACCTCGGGCAGCCCGACCACGGCCGTCCCGTCCGCCACGATCAGGTCGCACGCCAGCGCCAGTTCGAAGCCGCCGCCCAGGGCGAAGCCGTGCACGGCCGCAATGGTCGGCACCGGCAGCTCCAGCACGCCGGTGTACGCCCCGCGCGCGACCGGGCGCTGGCGGACGAGGTCCGCGTCGGTGAACGAGTTCCGCTCCTTCAGGTCCGCGCCGACACAGAACGCGCGTTCACTGGAGGACGTCAGTACGACCACGCGGGCGTCCCGGTCCGCGCCGAGTGCCGCGCAGGCCGCCGCGAGCGAACGGGCCATCTCCGTCGACACGGCGTTCATGGCCTTCGGCCGGTCCAGCACCAGCTCGGCCACGTGCCCGTGCCTCCGCACCAGCACGAACTCCCCGTACCGCTCCTCGTCCATGACGCCCTCCGGTTAACGCGGGTTAACTGACTCCGCCCCCGATCATCCCAGGAGACCCGCCCCCCGGCAAAGCC
>NZ_MUNH01000662.1:0-4461 GCF_002154615.1 Streptomyces recifensis | reverse complement strand
ACGTCACGCCCCCGGCGGCGGCGGCCCAGAACGTGGGAGCGTCGGCCAGCGCCGCCGGTATCGGCACCGGGGTCACCGCGGGCAACGGCTACGGCGCCGACGGTGCCCAGAGCAGCGCCTCCCCGACCCCCGCCGCCCCCGCGGGCAAGCTGACGGTGGCCACCAACCCGCAGCTCGGCAACGTGCTCACCGACGGGTCCGGCCTCACCCTGTACCGCTTCGACAAGGACACGGCCCAGCCGCCGAAGACCAACTGCGACGGCGACTGCGCCACCACCTGGCCCCCGGTCCCCGCCGACGACGCCAACGCCGGGGCCGGTATCGACAAGGCCATGCTGGGCGAGGTCACCCGCGCCGACGGCACCAAGCAGCTCACCATCGGCGGCTGGCCCGCGTACCGCTACGCCAAGGACCTCAACTCCGGCGACGTCAACGGCCAGGGTGTGGGCGGCAAGTGGTTCGCGCTCGCCCCCAACGGCAAGAAGGCGTCGCTGACCTCGCTGCCCGGCCTCTCCGTCCGCAAGGACCCCGAGCTCGGTGACATCGTCGTCGACAAGAACGGCCGCACGGTCTATCGCTTCCTCAAGGACAAGGCGTGGCCCAAGTCCGTCTCCAACTGCACCGGGGCGTGCCTGGAGAAGTGGCCCGCGGTCGCGCCGGTGAGCGCCGACGACACCCAGGGCGTGAAGAAGAAGGGCCTGATGCCCTTCACCCGCCCCGACGGCGTGAAGCAGATGTCGGTCAACTGCTGGCCCATCTACACCTTCACC
This sequence comes from Streptomyces recifensis, assembly GCF_002154615.1. NCBI lineage: Bacteria > Bacillati > Actinomycetota > Actinomycetes > Kitasatosporales > Streptomycetaceae > Streptomyces > Streptomyces recifensis. Next base: position 3,691 of record NZ_MUNH01000662.1, on the reverse strand, counting down.
GGCGACAAGGCTCCCGGTGACACCAACGGCCAGGGCGTGGGCGGCACTTGGTACGCCGTCTCGCCCGAGGGCAAGCCGATCGGCGCGCCCGCCCAGTAGCGGTCACCGCCCCGTGCAGGGCCCGTACCGTCCGTGTCACGCGGAGGGGACGGGCCCTGTGCCGTGCGCCCGGACGGTCACCCAGCGGGGTCGGACGGGTACTTCGCGCAGGCGGTGACCGGGAACGGATGGTCAATTTCCGTTTCGGGTCGCCCCTTTGGCGGCCGATCAGTAGCCTCAGCTCGAACACCGGCTCGCCCGTCCCTGCCGCCTACGCCTGGAGTGATACATGGAGCGCCCCGCCTGGGCCCCCCGGAGCATCGACATCTCGGTGCCGAGCGTCTCGCGCATGTACGACTACTACCTGGGCGGTTCGCACAACTTCGAGGTCGACCGGGAAGCGGCCCGCAAGGCGATGGAGTTCCTCCCCGGCCTGCCCAAGATCATGCAGGCCAACCGGGCGTTCCTGCGCCGGGCCGTGCGGTTCGCCGCCGAGCAGGGCATCGACCAGTACCTCGACGTCGGCTCCGGCATCCCCACCTTCGGCAACGTCCACGAGATAGCCCAGGCCGCCCGCCCCGGTGCCCGCGTCGTCTATGTCGACCACGATCCCGTCGCCGTCGCGCACAGCCAGGCGGTGCTCGCGGGGAACGAGGACGCCGGGGTGGTCGCCGCCGATCTGCGCAAGCCGCGGGAGATCCTCACCAGCCCCGAGGTGGCCCGGCTGATCGACCTCGACCGGCCGGTGGCCCTGCTGCTGGTGGCCGTACTGCACTTCCTGGAGGACGCCGACGAACCCCACCGCGCGGTGGCCGAACTGCGGGCCGCGCTCGCGCCGGGCAGCCTGCTGATCCTCACCCACGCCTCCTACGAGGGCATCCCGCTGCCCGAGGAGCGCGCCGAGGGCGCGGTGGACGTGTACCGGGACATCCGCAACCCGCTGGTGATGCGCCCGCGCGACGAGATCGCCCGCTTCTTCGACGGCTTCGAACTGCTCGACCCCGGACTGGTCCATCTCCCGGACTGGCGGCCCGAGTCGGCACGGGAGGACGAGGACGACTTCGCGTTCTCCGGGTTCGCCGGCGTGGGGCGTACGGCGTGAGCGCGGAGCCGGACGGCCCGGAAGGCAGAGTGCGGCGGCTGACGACGATCTGGAGCCGGGCCGTCTACCCCGTCACCTCCACGTCGCTCACCCGCGCCGAGTTCGAGGAGCTGCTGCTTCCTCTCGCCCACCGCCTCAGCCGGGCGCTCAGGGCCAGAAGCTTCGACGCGGGGGAGGCGCGGGCGGTCGGCGCCGCGCTGGTCGAGGCGCACGGCACCGATCCCGAGGTGCTCGCCCGCACCCTGGACTGCGTCGACGCCTACCTCGTCCTGTACTGCGGTGACGACAGCCCGCAGGACCAACTCCGCATGCGTTCCTCGCGGTTGCAGCACGCCATGGCCGCCGGGTACGCCCAGGCGCTGCGCGAGCGCACCCGCGCCGAGCAGGAGTGCATCGCGCAGGCCGCACTCCGGGCCCAGGGTGTGGTCGCCGAAGCCCTGCACGCCAGCGAGGCCCGCTTCCGTGCGGTGTTCGAGGGCGCGGCGATCGGCATCGGCATCGCCGACCTCGACGGCAACGTCCTCCAGGTCAACGGCGCCCTCCAGCGCATGTTCGGCCTCTCCGAGAACACGATGCGCGGCCGGAGGGTCCGCGACTGGACCCACCCGGAGGACGCGCCCCAGACCTGGCGGCTCTACGAGGAACTCGTCCGCGGCGAACGCGACCACTACCACGTGGAGAAGGCGTTCCACCGGACCGACGGCACCGCGCTGTGGACCAACCTCACGGTCTCCCTGCTCCGCGACGCCGACGGCGCCCCGCAGTACCAGCTCGCGCTGATGGAGGACACCACCGAGCGCCGGCTGCTCCATCTGCGGCTGCGCTACGAGGCCACGCACGACGCCCTGACCGGGCTGCCCAACCGGACCCTGTTCTTCGAGCGGCTGGAGAAGGCGCTCGCGGCGGGCGAGGGCCAGCGCTTCGGGCTGTGCTACCTCGACCTCGACGGCTTCAAGGCCATCAACGACAGCCTCGGCCACGCGGCCGGCGACCGGCTGCTGGTGGAGGTCGCGGACCGGCTGCAGTCCTGCACCACCGCGCCCGGCGAGATGGTCGCCCGGCTCGGCGGCGACGAGTTCGTGGCCCTCACCACCGGCCGCGACACCGAGCGCGGGGTGGAGGAGCTGGCCGAACGCATCAGCCACGCCCTGCTCACCCCGGTCGGCATCGACGGCCGCGACCTCCTGGTGCGCGGCAGCCTCGGCATCGTGGAGGGCCCGGCGGGGGAGCGTACGGCGGCGGAGGTGCTGCGCAGCGCCGACATCACGATGTACCGGGCCAAGTCGGCGGGCGGCAACCGGGCCGAGCTGGCCGACCCGGAGGCGGACGCCCGCGCGATCACCCGGCACGGGCTCACCACCGCACTGCCGAGCGCGCTGGAACGCGGTGAGTTCTTCATCGAGTACCAGCCCCTGGTCCACCTCGGCGACGGCACCGTGAGCGGTGCGGAGGCCCTGGTCCGCTGGCTGCACCCGCAGCACGGGGTGCTCGGCCCGGACCGCTTCATCCCGCTCGCCGAGCACACCGGGCTGATCGTGCCGCTGGGCCGGTGGGTCCTTGAGGAATCGATCCGGCAGGCCCGTGCGTGGCGGGAGAAGACGACCGGCCCGCTCCGGATCAACGTCAACCTCTCCCCGTGCCAGCTCACCCACCCCGGCCTGGTGCAGGACACCGTCGACATCCTGGAGCGCGCCGGTGTCACCCCGGACGCGCTGTGCCTGGAGGTCACCGAGTCCGCGCTGATCGGCGCCGACGACGGCCTCCTGAAGCCGCTGCGCCGGCTCGCCGAGATGGGCGTCGACATCGCCCTGGACGACTTCGGCACCGGCTACTCCAATCTCGCCAACCTCCGCCGCCTCCCGGTCAGTGTCCTCAAGCTCGACCGCTCCTTCACCCAGGGCATGCAGCAGTACCCCGCCGATCCGGTGGACCTCAAGATCGTCGAGGGCATCGTCTCCCTCGCCCACAGCCTCGACCTCGCGGTCACGGTGGAAGGCGTGGAGACCAGCGCCCAGGCCGACCAGCTCCGCCTCCTCGGCTGCGACACCGCCCAGGGCTGGTACTACGCCCGCCCGGGCCCCCCGGAGCAGCTCCACACCCTGGCGTTGGCGGACGCGACGGGTTAGCGGCGACAGGGGGTGCGGCCGGCAAGCGGTCCGCACCCCGCCAGGGGCGCGGGAAACCGCGCGACCAGCCCCGACGAACGCGCCCCCGCGAAATCCCAGCACCAGGCAGACGGGCAGGCGCTACCGCTCCAGCAGCATCCGCTGGAGTTCCCTGGCCCCCCGAGGCGGGGCCACGTCGCTGCGGTGGGCCAGGGCGATGGTCCGGGAGAGGCCGGGCCGGGCGAGCGGCGTCACCCGGAGGCCCCGCCCGGCACGGCTCGCCACCATCCGGGGTACGACAGCCACGCCCAGCCCCGCGCGGACGAAGCCGAGGACCGCGTCCATCTCACCCCCCTCGACAGCGAACTCCGGCTCGAAGCCGGCGGAGCGGCACGCGTTCACGGTGAGTTCGCGGAGGTCGTAGCGGCCGGGCCGGGCGAGCGGC
>NZ_MUNH01000661.1:0-572 GCF_002154615.1 Streptomyces recifensis | reverse complement strand
GCGACCACTTCGGCGCCGTCGGCGAGCTGGAACTTCACCAGCCGGTCGACGGCGCGCCGGTAGTGGCGGGGTTCGGTCAGGAGGCGCTCGGCGCCCGGGGTGCCGACCTCCAGGTCGTACGCCTGGTCGCCCATCGCGTCGGTCTCGTCGAGCTTCGCCGAGAGCGCGCGGCTCACATCGGCGATCCGGTCCAGGTCCGCTCCGGTGTCGGAGTCGACGACCACGCGCAGCACACGCTTGCGTCCGACGGAGTCGACGGCGATCTCCTCGAGATCCAGCCCCTGGGAGGTGACGAGCGGTTCGAGCAGCTCTCGCAGCCTCTCGCTCTGGGTGGTGCTCATCCGGGTGACTCCTCGGCCGCGTGTGCTGTTGTGGGATGGTCGCGTGTCTGGTCAAAGGGTATCCGGTCGCGATGGGTGTTGCCGTCCACCCTCGGCGGCCCGGCACCTCCCGCGCGTCCGTCCGGTGGGCGGTCCGGGGTCGGGAGCGGTGCCGGTGAGTGGTGCGGGGACAGCGCGCGGGTACGGTGATCACGGGCGGGCGGCCTGTTCGAAGGGCCCCGCTCTCCGGTG
>NZ_MUNH01000065.1:0-4858 GCF_002154615.1 Streptomyces recifensis | reverse complement strand
TGCGGACGGGGGACTTGTGGGGCGCGGTCTCGGCCGGAAGGCAACGGGGGCGACCGCGCCCCGCAAGCACGTCAGGAGCCGTGGCCGCGGCGCAGCTCCACCTTGCGGACCTTGCCGGACACCGTCATCGGGAAGGCGTCCAGGAGCCGGAGCCGGCTCGGGATCTTGTAGTGGGCGAGCCGGTCCCGGCAGAAGGCCCGCAGTTCGTCCAGCGTGAGCGGGTCGGCCGGGTCGAGCGGGATGACACACGCGAGGACCTCCTCGCCGTACCGCTCGTGCGGCACGCCGACCACCTGGACGTCCCGGATCTTGGGGTGGGCGTAGAGGAACTCCTCGATCTCGCGGGGGTAGATGTTCTCGCCGCCCCGGATGATCATGTCCTTGATGCGCCCGACGATCTCCACATAGCCGTCCTCCCGCATCACGGCGAGGTCGCCGGTGTGCATCCAGCGGCCGCTGTCGATGGCCTCGGCGCTCTTACCGGGCTCTTCCCAGTAGCCGAGCATGACGCTGTAGCCACGGGTGCAGAGCTCGCCCGCCTCGCCGCGCGGCAGCGTGATGCCGGTGGCCGGATCGACCACCTTGACCTCCAGATGCGGCAGGACGCGGCCGACCGTGCCGGTGCGGTGCTCCAGGTCGTCCTCGACGCGGGTCTGGAGGGAGACCGGGGAGGTCTCGGTCATGCCGTAGCAGATGGACACCTCGGCCATGTGCATCTCGGCGACCACCCGCTTCATCACCTCCACCGGGCAGGGCGAGCCCGCCATGATGCCGGTGCGCAGGGTGGAGAGGTCGTACTCCGCGAACTCGGGGAGGTTCAGCTCGGCGATGAACATCGTGGGCACCCCGTACAGCGAGGTGCACCGCTCCCGTTGGACCGCCTCCAGGGTGGCCCTGGGCTCGAAGGACGGGGCCGGGATGACGATGCAGGCGCCGTGGGAGGTGGCCGCGAGGTTGCCCATCACCATGCCGAAGCAGTGGTAGAACGGGACGGGTACGCAGATCCGGTCCTGCTCGGTGTAGGCGACCAGCTCCCCCACGAAGAAGCCGTTGTTGAGGATGTTGTGGTGGGAGAGGGTGGCGCCCTTCGGGAAGCCGGTGGTGCCCGAGGTGTACTGGATGTTGATCGGGTCGTCACAGGACAACTCGGCTTCCCGGGCGTGCAGTCGCTGTACGGAGACCTCGGCGCCGAGCGCGGTGAACTCCTCCCAGCCCGGGTCCCCGAAGTACACCGTCCGCCGCAGTTCCGGCAGTTTCGGGCGCACTTCGTCCACCATCGCCCGGTAGTCGCTGCCCTTGTGCTCGGTGGAGGCGAACAGCAGGGAGACCCCGGCCTGCCGGAGGACGTACTCCACCTCGTGGGTGCGGTAGGCCGGGTTGACGTTGACCATGATCGCGCCGACCCGCGCGGTGGCGTACTGGACGAGCACCCACTCCGCCCGGTTGACCGCCCAGACGCCCACCCGGTCGCCCTTGGCCACCCCGCAGGCCAGCAGCGCGCACGCCAGCCGCTCGACGTCGGCGGCGAACTGGGCGTAGGTCCACCGGCGCCCGGCGGGCACGTCGACCAGGGCCTCCCGGTCCGGCCAAGTGGTCGCCGTCCGCGCGAGGTTGGCGCCGATGGTGTCACCGAGCAGGGCGGTGCCGCCGGTGCCGTGCGTGTAGGACAGGGTCACCGGAAGTCCTCCTCGCGGTACTCGTCGGCCGAGCCCGCGGCCGTGGCCTCGCGCAGCTCGATGCGGCGGATCTTGCCGGACACGGTCTTGGGCAGCGGCCCGAACTCCAGCCTGCGCAGCCGCTTGTACGGCGCGAGCACCTCACGGGAGTGCTCGAAGAGCGCCTTGGCGGTACCGGGTCCGGGCTCCCAGCCCTCGGCGAGCACCACGTACGCCTTCGGCACCGCGAGCCGGAGGTCGTCGGGCGCGGGCACCACGGCCGCCTCGGCCACCGCCTCGTGCTCCAGCAGCGCGCTCTCCAGCTCGAAGGGGCTGATCTTGTAGTCACTGGCCTTGAAGACGTCATCGCTTCGGCCCGTGTAGTAGACGTACCCGTCGGCATCGCGGGAGCCGATGTCGCCGGTGCGGTAGTAGCCGTCGGCCATCGCCTCGGCGGTGCGCTCGGGGTCGCCGTGGTAGCCGGTCATCAGGCCGACGGGCCGCGCGGAGAGGTCGAGCGCGATCTCGCCCTCGGTGGCGCCGGGTGCGCCGGTGACCGGGTCGAGGAGTTCGACGCGGTAGCCGGGGCTCGGCCGGCCCATGGAGCCCGAACGCAGCTCCTGACCAGGGCTGTTGGAGATCTGCACGGCCGTCTCGGTCTGCCCGAACCCGTCCCGCACGGTCACGCCCCAGGCCCGCCGGACCTGTTCGACCACCTCGGGGTTGAGCGGCTCCCCGGCAGCGACGGCCTCGCGGGGCGGGGTGGCGAGCTGGGTCAGGTCGGCCTGGATCAGCATCCGCCACACGGTGGGCGGCGCGCAGAAGGTGGTGACCCCGGCCCGGTCCATCTCGGCCATCAGCCGGGCGGCGTCGAAGCGGGAGTAGTTGACGACGAAGACGGTCGCCTCGGCGTTCCAGGGTGCGAACAGGTTGGACCAGGCGTGCTTGGCCCAGCCGGGCGAGGAGATGTTGAGGTGGACGTCGCCGGGCCGGAGGCCGATCCAGTACAGGGTGGCGAGATGACCGACCGGGTACGAGGTGTGGGTGTGCTCGACCAGCTTGGGGCGGGCGGTGGTGCCGGAGGTGAAGTAGAGCATCAGCGGGTCGTCGGCGAGGGTCGGCCCGTCGGGCAGGAACCCGCCGGGCACCGCGTAGGCGTCCTCGTAGGGCTCCCACGCCTCCTCGGGCAGCCCGCCGACCGAGATCCGGGTGTAGGTGCCGGGGACCTCGTCGAACTTGGCGGTGTCCTCGGCGCGTGCGATCACATGCGCGACCTCGCCCCGGTCGACCCGGTCCCGCAGGTCGGCGGGGCCGAGCAGCGGGGTGGCCGGGATGACCACGGCACGCAGCTTCATCGCGGCGAGCATGGTCTCCCACAGCTCGGCCTGGTTGCCGAGCATGACGAGGACCCGGTCCCCCGCGCCGACGCCCAGCGCCTTCAGGTGGTTGGCCACCCGGTCGGAGCGGTCGGACAGTTCGGCGAAGGAGAGCCGGGTCTCGCCGCCGTCCTCCTCCACGATGTGCAGGGCGGTGCGGTCGTTGCCCTCCGCGATCACGTCGAACCAGTCCAGTGCCCAGTTGAAGTGCTCGAACTCGGGCCAGCGGAAGCCGTCGCGGGCACCCTGGTAGTCCTCCCGGTGCTCCAGCAGGAAATCGCGGGCGCTGCGGAACAGCTCCGTCGGGGTCGTCATCCGTGTCCTCCTCGCTGCCGCGGCCGTCCACCGTCGGCGCACTCCCGCGTCCCGGACCATTGCCGGGCGGCTCTCCCCCATCGTCTAATCCGTGATGCGGGTCTCACCACCCCCGAACGGGGGTGGCGGCACGAAGGAGCGAGAAGGTGGCAGCAGATGCCGTGGCGACGGCGGAGATTCGGGGTGCGCTGGCCGGGCTGCGGCGCGCGACGGGGCTGCCGGTCGCGTTCGGCGGAGCGGTCGGCCCCGGTGCCGCGCAGATCCGGATCAGCGAGCTGAGCGGCACCGCCACGGCCGCGCTGCGCTCGCTGGTGGTGACCTCCGGCACCGGACTCGGCGGCCGGGCGGTGGCGCTGGGCCGGGCCTGCGCGGTGCCGGACTACTCCAGTTCCCGCCGGATCAGCCACGAGTACGACGCCCCGGTGGCCGCCGAGGGCCTGCGCTCGGTGCTCGCGGTGCCGCTGGTGGTGGGGCACCGGGTGCGGGGGGTGTTGTACGGCGCGCTGCGCACCGCCCAGCCCCTGGGCGACCGGGCGCTCGGCGGTGCGGTGGCGGCGGCGCGTGAGGTCGAGCGGGCGCTCGCGGTACGGGACGAGGCGCGGGGTCTGCTGGCCGCGCTCCGGCCCGCCGTACCGGAACCGGGGGCCGGCCAGGAGCACGTACGGGAGGCGCACGCGGCGCTGCGGGCGCTGGCCCCGCGCATCGCGGACCCGGAGCTGCGCGCCGAACTGCTGGCGGCCTGTGCCCTGCTGACCGCACCGGCGCCGCAGGGAAGTCCGGCGCTGGCCCCGCGCGAGCTGGACGTGCTGACCTGGGTGGCGACCGGCGCCACCAACGCGGCCGTCGCCGACCGGCTGGGCCTGCGCCCGGAGACGGTGAAGGGCTATCTGCGCGCGGCGATGCGCAAACTGGGCGCGCACACCAGGGGGGAGGCGGTGACGGCGGCTCGCCGGGCCGGGGTTCTCCCCTAGGGGCCGGAACCGGACACTCCGGTCCCCCGGCAACCGCCGACGAAACATGCCATTCACATAGGCCCGCTTTGAATTTGACGATGCTTGACGGGCTGTTATTTCCCTCACCACGACTTCTCGACGAATTCCGGGCTCCGTTGCCTAGAATTTGGCCCGGACACGACACACGAGGGGAGCGGGCGAACCGTGCGACGGGACTTCCAGGAGCCTGCCCGATGCCGCCCCGACCTGCTCATCGGCCGCGAGGAACTGTTCGCCGACGCGAAGGAACAGCTCGCCTCGGGCGGCAGTGTGCTGGTGCACGGCCCGGCCGGAATAGGGAAATCGACCTTCCTGCGGGCATTGGCCGAGGAATACGGTGCCACCGCGCACACCGTGTTGCGCTGCTCGGCCACCGAGTCCGAATCGCATCTGCCCTTCCTCGCCCTGGCCGACCTCCTCGGGCTGGTCCTGGACGAGATCGCGCCGCACCTCCCCTCGGCCCAGCTGACCGCGCTGGAGTCGGCGCTCACCGGCCGGGGCGAGTCCAGCCTCCAGCGCG
>NZ_MUNH01000660.1:0-4866 GCF_002154615.1 Streptomyces recifensis | reverse complement strand
GGAGTTGCCGCCGCCGCGGCCAGGAGACCTGCCGCGGCGGCGGCAACTCCCAGGCGTCTGCGACGGGTTCGGGGATCTTGGTACAGGGTCACTGCTTCCTCCCTGGTGCCGGACGTGGGGGCGCGGCTCACACTCCCCCGCAGTATCGTCCGAGTCATGGACAGGTCAACAGTGCGCAATGAGTCGCTTCCGAAGGTTCTCGGTCATTCGCGGGCGGAAGAGTGCTAGGACGGTCGGTACCCGCATCCCAGCGAACGCAGGAGACTTCCGTGCCTCACCGCCGCGCCTCCCTCACCACGGCCCTCCTGACGGCCGCGGCCGTGCTGGCGGCCGGCGGCTGCTCCGGTTCCGCGGACGAAGGCGATTCCGGCGCCAAGTCCGCGGCGCGCACCGGCCCTTCGATCATCGCACCCGGCAAACCCGGCGAGGCGAACCGCACGATGTCCGCCGAAGACGCCGCCGAGCAGCGCCAGGACGACAACTCCCCCAACGCGGCGGACCGTTCCTACGCCCGCATGATGATCGTCCACCACACGCAGGCGCTGAAGATGACCGAACTCGCCCCCCGGAGAGCCCAGTCGACGCAGGTCAAGCGCATCGCGGAACGCATCTCCGCCGCCCAGGGTCCCGAAATCAGCGCGATGAAAGGCTGGTTGGCCACGAACGGCAAGGGCGGCACGGCTCACGAACACGGCACCATGCCCGGCATGGCCACCGAAGCTCAGCTCACCGGACTGCGCGCCGCCCGGGGCAAGGCGTTCGACCGGCTCTTCCTGAAGCTCATGATCGCCCACCACGAAGGCGCGATCACCATGGCCACCGACGTGAAGGCACAGGGCAACAACATCCAGATCGAGGAGATGGCGGACGACGTGATCGCCCAGCAGACCAGCGAGATCGTCCGGATGCGGGACATGCTCTGACCAGGGCGAACGGCCGGATGGCGGCCGGGCGGACGACGGGACGAGCGGCCGGACGACTCGTCCGGCCGCAGGCCCCGGTCAGCACCCCCTCACGCCCCCACGTACTCCGCCAAGTGCCGCCCCGTGAGCGTCGAGCCGTCGGCCACCAGCTCGGCCGGCGTCCCCTCGAACACGATCTGCCCGCCGTCGTGCCCCGCGCCCGGGCCCAGGTCGATGATCCAGTCCGCGTGGGCCATCACCGCCTGGTGGTGCTCCACGACGATGACGGACTTCCCGGAGTCGACCAACCGGTCCAGCAGACCGAGGAGTTGTTCCACATCGGCGAGGTGCAGGCCGGCGGTCGGCTCGTCCAGGACGTACACACCGCCCTTCTCCCCCATGTGCGTGGCCAGCTTGAGCCGTTGGCGTTCGCCGCCGGAGAGGGTGGTGAGCGGCTGGCCGAGGGTGAGGTAGCCGAGGCCCACGTCCGAGAGACGGGTCAGGATGCGGTGCGCGGCCGGAACGCGCGCCTCGCCCTCGGCGAAGAACGCCTCCGCCTCGCTGACCGGCATCGCCAGCACCTCGCTGATGTCGCGACCCCCGAGCCGGTACTCCAGCACCGCCGCCTGGAAGCGCCGGCCCTCGCACTCCTCGCACGTCGTGGCCACGCCCGCCATCATGGCGAGGTCGGTGTAGACGACCCCGACGCCGTTGCACGTGGGGCAGGCGCCCTCGGAGTTCGCGCTGAACAGCGCGGGCTTGACCCCGTTGGCCTTGGCGAACGCCTTGCGGATCGGGTCCAGCAACCCGGTGTAGGTGGCGGGGTTGCTCCGCCGTGATCCCCGGATCGCCCCCTGGTCGACGGAGACGACTCCCTCCCCCGCGGGCACCGAGCCGTGCACCAGCGAACTCTTGCCGGACCCGGCGACCCCGGTCACCGCGACCAGCACCCCGAGCGGGATGTCCACGTCGACCCCGCGCAGGTTGTTGGCGTCCGCGCCCCGGATCTCCAGCGCACCGGTGGCCTTGCGGACGCTCTTCTTCAACGAGGCCCGGTCGTCCAGGTGGCGCCCGGTGACCGTGTCGGAGGCCCGCAGCCCTTCGACCGTGCCCTCGAAGCAGACGGCGCCGCCACCCGTACCGGCCCCCGGACCGAGGTCGACCACATGGTCGGCGATGGCGATGGTCTCCGGCTTGTGCTCCACGACCAGCACGGTGTTGCCCTTGTCGCGCAGGCGCAGCAGCAGGCCGTTCATCCGCTGGATGTCGTGCGGGTGCAGTCCGGTGGTGGGCTCGTCGAAGACGTACGTGACGTCGGTGAGCGAGGAGCCGAGGTGGCGGATCATCTTCACCCGCTGCGCCTCGCCGCCGGACAGCGTGCCCGAGGGGCGGTCGAGGGAGAGGTAGCCGAGGCCGATCTCCACGAACGAGTCGAGGCTGTGGCCCAGCGCGGTGAGCAGCGGGGCGACCGAGGGGTCGTCGAGGCCGCGTACCCACTCGGCGAGGTCGGTGATCTGCATCGCGCAGGCGTCGGCGATGCTCACGCCGTCGATCGTCGAGGTACGGGCGCCCTCGCTCAGCCGGGTGCCCGAGCAGTCGGGGCAGACGGTGAAGGTGACGGCCCGCTCCACGAAGGCGCGGACGTGCGGCTGGAGCGAGTCGACGTCCTTGGAGAGGAACGACTTCTGCATCTTCGGGATCAGGCCCTCGTACGTGAGGTTGATGCCCTCCACCTTGATCTTGGTGGGCTCCTTGTGGAGCAGGTCGTGCAGCTCGCGCTTGGTGAACTTGGCGATCGGCTTGTCCGGGTCGAAGAAGCCGCAGCCGGTGTAGATGCGGCCGTACCAGCCGTCCACGCTGTAGCCGGGCATGGTGAGCGCGCCCTCGCGCAGCGACTTGGAGTCGTCGTAGAGCTGGGTGAGGTCGATGTCGGTGACCGCGCCCCGGCCCTCGCAGCGCGGACACATCCCGCCGGTACGGCTGAAGGTGACCTTCTCCGCCCTGCGCGCCCCCTTCTCCACCTTGATCGCCCCGCTTGCCTGCACCGAAGCGACGTTGAAGGCGTACGCGCTGGGCGGGCCGAGGTGCGGGGCGGCGAGCCGGCTGAACAGGATGCGGAGCATGGCGTTGGCGTCGGTGGCGGTGCCGACGGTGGAGCGGGGGTCGGCGCCGAGGCGCTGCTGGTCCACGATGATGGCGGTGGTCAGCCCGTCGAGCACGTCCACCTCGGGACGGGCGAGCGTCGGCATGAAGCCCTGGACGAACGCGCTGTACGTCTCGTTGATCAGCCGCTGCGACTCGGCGGCGATGGTGCCGAACACCAGCGAGCTCTTGCCGGAGCCGGAGACGCCGGTGAACACCGTCAGCCGGCGCTTGGGGATCTCGACGCTGACGTCCTTCAGGTTGTTCACCCGCGCGCCATGGACCCGGATCATCTCGTGACTGTCGGCGGCGTGCACGTCCGTGCCCTTGGTCATCCCGTCTCCATCTTCACGTACTGGCTGGTTGTCGCGGGCCGGGCAGGCTCAGCGGTGCTCCTGGATGCGGAGCATGTTGCCCGCGGGGTCCCGTACCGCACAGTCCCGGATGCCGTACGGCTGGTCGGCGGGCTCCTGGACGATGTCGGCGCCGGCCGCCACCAGCCGGTCGAAGGTACCGTCCAGGTCGGGGGTGGCCAGCACCATGCTCGCGTACGTGCCCTTGGCCATCATCTCGGCGATGACGCGCCGCTCGTCGTCGGTGATGCCGGGGTCCATGGCGGGCGGGCTCAGCACGATGTTCGTGTCCGGCTGGCCCTTGGGGCCCACGGTGAGCCAGCGCAGGTTGTTGTGACCCACGTCGTTGCGCAGCTCGAAGCCGAGAGTGTCCCGGTAGAAGGCGAGGGCCGCCTCCGGGTCGTCCTGCGGGAGGAAGCTGGCGTGAATGCTGATGTCCATGGCCGTCACGCTAGCCGTGGCCCGTGACCCGCGCTTCTCGATTCCTGACCGGTCTGGTCACCACCTTGACCACGCAGGTCGGCAGCCCTTCCGTAGCCCGCGCCGCCTCGATCCGGTACACGCTCGGCGCCATCCCGACCAGTTCGCTGAACCGCGTACTGAACGTCCCGAGCGACGAGCACCCCACCTCGAAGCACACCTCGGTCACACTCAGATCCCCCCGCCGCAGCAAGGCCATCGCCCGCTCGATCCGCCGCGTCATGAGATAGCTGTACGGCGACTCCCCGTACGCGGCCCGGAACTGCCGGCTCAGATGCCCGGCCGACATGTTCACCCCGCGAGCCAGCGCCTCCACGTCCAGCGGCCGCGCGTACTCCCGGTCGATCCGATCCCGCACCCGCCGCAACAACCTGAGCTCCCGCAGACGGCGCGGGTCACCGGGTGAGCTGGTCATACCGACAGCGTGCCACGGGCACTGCAGCGCCGGGCCCTGTGATCCTTCTCGTGCGCCATCCAGAGGACGATGTCGCAGACCCGGAGAGCAGTCACCGTGTCGGGCACACCGGCACGTTTCCGCAGGTCGAGAAGGGTGTGGTGAAGGGCGTGATCGTCAGCTCGGAGGGCGGTGTGGAGGGGGAGCCAGAAGGACGAGGGGCGGCCGAGGACACACTTCACCACCCGGTCGTAGACAGGGAGCAGACGGGGCCTCTTCCGGGCCAGCAACTTGCCAGCTATAACCGAACCAACGCCGCGCGTGTCGCACAGCAGGTCCCAGGCATGGTGAGCCGAAGAGCTTCTGTCCAACTCCGCAGCATCGACGTCGGCCATGTCCGCACAGGCCGGAACGCGCCTCAGCAGCTCGCTCAGCCGCCTGCCCCGCTCACCCTCCAGCAGTTCCAGGGCGGCTTTCGCCGGCACGGTCACCGACAACATCTGCACCGCGACCAGATCCTCAGCTGTCACCACGTCCGCCACCCCGACCCGGTCTCCCCCGGCCCCCAGATGCGCGAACAGCGACCCCGTATAAG
>NZ_MUNH01000659.1:0-2753 GCF_002154615.1 Streptomyces recifensis | reverse complement strand
GAATCCACGGACCCGCCGCCTGGCAGAAGCAGGCGTGGAAGAAGCGGATCACCCTCGGCGGCGGGTCCGTGGATTCCGTAGACGTCCTGGTTGATCCAGCACCGCTTGCCGTCGATGTACGGGATGACGTCGCCCTTGTTCACCCCGGTCCCGCCGCAGCCCTCGTTGCGGGTGGTGATGCGGCCGCGGTGGTCGAGGACGGAGCGGATGGCGATGGTGTGCGCGGCGTCGACGCCGACCCCGCGCGACCAGACCTCGGTGACCGGCTCGGAGCCGGCCGAGACGATGTACACCCGGAATCCGGCCCGCTGGAGGGTGCGGATGAGGTCGCGCTGCTGGTCGTAGTAGCGGACGTAGGCCGGGACGGTGTGGGTGCCCAGGGTGCGGGTGGCGCCGATCGGCGCGGCGAGCGCCTCGGTGCGGGCGGCGGCCGCGTAGGAGGAGAGCTGGGCGGGGGTGCGGCCCGCGAAGAGCTGGGGCACCCAGGCGTACTGCGGGACGGTGCGCCGGTGGTTCCAGGTACCGGCGAAGGCGGCGGCGCCGCTCATCGTGGTGCCCTTCTCCCGGATCTCCACGATCTCGTCGGTGCACGCGGGGCGGTCGGAGGTGCGCAGGGAGCCGCCCCCGCCGGTGCCGCAGGCGGCGGTGAGCGCCCGGTCCCCGGCGTCGGTCATCCAGGCGCTGGTGTCCTTCCAGCGGGCGGGGCGGGGCAGCGCGTCGTGGCGCAGGGCCCAGGAGAGGGTGGCGTCGGTGACGTCGTTCTTGGTGACCGTGTTGTCCCAGTCGAACGCGGCGACCGCGCCGCGGTGTCCGGAACAGGTCCCGTGGGCGTCGATGACCTGTTGCAGCTGGGCGCGGTTGTTGCCGTACCAACTGGTGCTCAACGTCGGGCACTTGGTGCCGACGGCCGCCGCGGTGGGGGCGGGGGCGGTCGCGAGGGCGGCGGCCGCTGCGAGGGACCAGGCGAGTAGCTGTCGCATGGGACGGGGACCGTACACCTTTCGTCGGGGGGAGTGCGGTACGCGCCGACTAGAGCGGGGTGACGTACGCGCCGGAGATGCCGCCGTCCACCAGGAAGTCGGTGGCGTTGACGAAGGAGGCGTCGTCGCTGGCGAGGAAGGCGACGGCGGCGGCGATCTCGTCGGCCCGCGCGAACCGGCCGAGCGGGATGTGCACCAGGCGGCGGGCGGCCCGCTCGGGGTCGGTGGCGAACAGTTCCTGGAGCAGCGGGGTGTCGACCGGGCCGGGGCACAGGGCGTTGACCCGGATGCCCTCGCGGGCGAACTGCACCCCGAGTTCGCGGGACATGGCGAGCACCCCGCCCTTGGAGGCGGTGTAGGAGATCTGGGAGGTGGCCGCGCCCATCCGGGCCACGAAGGACGCGGTGTTGATGATGGAACCCCGGCCCTGGCGCCGCATGTAGGGCAGCGCGGCCTTGCAGCACAGGTAGACGGAGGTCAGGTTCACCTCCTGCACGCGCTTCCACGCCTCCAGGCCGGTGTCCAGGATGGAGTCGTCGTCGGGCGGGGAGATACCCGCGTTGTTGAAGGCGATGTCGACGCTGCCGTAGGTGTCGTGGGCGGCCCGGAAGAGCGCCTCGACCTGCGCCGGGTCGGTGACGTCGGTCTTCACGAACAGTCCGCCCACCTCGTCGGCGGCGGCCTTGCCGGCGGCCTCGTCGATGTCGGCGCAGACCACGCGGGCGCCCTCGGAGGCGAGCCGGCGGACGGTGGCCAGCCCGATGCCGCTGCCGGCTCCGGTGACGACGGCGGTACGGCCGACCAGGCGGCGGCAGACGGGAGCTTCGGTCTCGGTCACTTAGGCGGGCCCCTCCGTGCTGAGGAAGACGTTCTTGGTCTCGGTGAAGGCGGTCAGGGCGTCCGGGCCGAGTTCGCGGCCGAGTCCGGACTGCTTGAAGCCGCCGAACGGGGTCCAGTAGCGGACGCTGGAGTGCGAGTTGACGGACAGGTTGCCCGCGCGGACGGCCCCGGAGACGCGCAGGGCGCGGCCGAGGTCCCGGGTCCAGATGGAGCCGGAGAGCCCGTAGGGGGTGTCGTTGGCGAGCCGGATCGCGTCCCGCTCGTCGTCGAAGGGCAGCAGGACGGCCACGGGACCGAAGATCTCCTCGCGGGCGGCCGGGCTGTCGGGGGCCGCGCCGGTGAGCACGGTCGGCGGGAACCAGTGGCCGGGGCCGTCCGGGGCGGTGCCGCGCAGGGCGGGGGCGCCGTCGGGGACGTAGGAGCGGACGCGGTCGAGCTGGGTGCGGGAGATCAGCGGGCCCATCTGCGTCTTCTCGTCGGCCGGGTCGCCGACGACCACGGCGGCGAGGGCGTCCGCGAGGAAGGCGCGGGCCTCGTCGTAGACCTCGCGCTGGACCAGGACGCGGGTGCGGGCGCAGCAGTCCTGGCCGGCGTTGTCGAGGAAGGAGAAGGGGTCGAGGGCGGCCTTCAGGTCGGCGTCGGCGAAGACGATGTTGGGGCTCTTGCCGCCGAGTTCGAGGGTGACCGGCTTGAGCAGGCGGGCGCAGCGTTCGGCGACCTCGTGCCCGGTGCGGGTGGAGCCGGTGAACACGATCTTGGCGATGTCCGGGTGGTCCACCAGGGCGCGTCCGGCGGTGTGGCCGTATCCCGGCAGCACCTGGAAGAGGTGCTCGGGCAGGCCCGCCTCCAGGGCGAGTTCGGCGAGGCGGAGCGCGGTGAGGGGGGTGGTCTCGGCGGGCTTGAGGACGACGGCGTTGCCCGCGGCGAGCGCCG
>NZ_MUNH01000658.1:0-1021 GCF_002154615.1 Streptomyces recifensis | reverse complement strand
AAGTAAGTTTCCGCGGGAGCGGGGGGAGTACGAGGATGGGCGACACCATGGACGGCACCAAGCAGCAGCGCCGCGGGAACACCCGCCAGCGCATCCAGGACGTCGCGCTCGAGCTCTTCGCGGAACAGGGCTACGAGAAGACCTCACTGCGCGAGATCGCGGAGCACCTCGATGTCACCAAGGCGGCTCTCTACTACCACTTCAAGACCAAGGAAGAGATCATCGTCAGTCTCTTCGCGGACCTGACGCAGCCGATCGAGGACCTGATCGAGTGGGGGCGCAGCCAGCCGCACACCCTGGAGACCAAGCAGGAGATCGTACGGCGCTACAGCGCGGCACTGGCAGGGGCGCAGCCGCTCTTCCGGTTCATGCAGGAGAACCAGGCGACGGTGCGGGAGCTGCGCATCGGTGACACGTTCAAGGAACGCATGAAGGGCCTCAGGGACATCATCATCGATCCCGAGGCCGAGCTGGTGGACCAGGTCCGCTCGATCAGCGCGCTGTTCACCCTGCACGCCGGCATGTTCGTGATGGCGGACCTGGAAGGCGACCCCGAGAAGAAGCGCGAAGCGGTTCTCGAAGTCGCCGTGGATCTGGTGACGCAGGCGCACGAGGGCGCCCGAGGCAGGAGGTAGTCCGGACATCCGTGGTCCGGACTACCGGCGGTGGCCCGTGAGGGCCGGGGGCGGTGGCCCGGGGCTCAGACGTGGACGCCCTGGGTCCGCAGGAAGTTGACCGGGTTGACGGCCGAGCCGTAGTTCGGCGTCTTGCGGATCTCGAAGTGCAGGTGCGGGCCGGTGGAGTTACCGGTGCTGCCCGACAGGGCTATGTGCTGGCCGGTCTTGACGATCTGGCCGACCTTGACGTCGACACGAGACAGGTGGGCGTACTGCGAGTACAGACCGTTGCCGTGCTTGATGACGACGGCGTTGCCGTACGCGGGGCCGTCACCGGCGCCGTTCGGGCCGGCCTTGACGACGGTGCCGGCGTGGGCCGCGAGGACCTCGGTGCCGGTGGGCAC
>NZ_MUNH01000657.1:0-691 GCF_002154615.1 Streptomyces recifensis | reverse complement strand
GGTGCGGGTGGTGCCGGTGGGGGTGCGGATCGCCGGGGACCGCTGGAGGGTGACGTCCGGTGCGCTGCTCGACCTGTGCTTCACGGTCGGCCGCAGGGGCGCCCTGGGCACCCTGCTCCGACTGGCGGCACCGGTCACCTCCCGGCCCGCCTTCGCCGCCCTGACCGACCCCGTGGCCCGCCTGATGATGGGCGTACACACCCGTGGCTCCGCGGGCAACGGCCGGTACGAGTGGTACGGCGCCCGCGACCTGCACCGGCTCACGGCGGCGACGGCCACCCTCGAGGGCCGCGACCTGGGCTCCCTCGCCCCGGTCGACCCACCTGTGCGCTTCGGCTTCGGCTCGACTCCGCGTATGCCGTGCCAGGTCAGGGTGACGACGACGGTGCGCGTCCCGAAACCGACGCCGGGACGGTGAGACACGCGACCGGATGCTCCGTACCCCCATGCCGGCTCAAGCCTCGATCCCGGATGCGGGTGGGAGCGCGGGGCCCAGCAGCGGGCCCCCGTCCACGACGAATTCCGAGCCCGTGGCGAAAGACGCGTCCCCGGAGGGGATGAAGAGCGTGCCGGAGCTCCTGGGAACTCCTCCTGCGCACGGAGGCGCGCCCGTTGGCCCGCGGTCCCGCAGTCGGGTGCGGGCTACGGCGTTCTCGGCGGACGCACCCGTACCCGCGCCCCCACCGCGACC
>NZ_MUNH01000656.1:0-1351 GCF_002154615.1 Streptomyces recifensis | reverse complement strand
CGGCTGAGCACCACCGCGCCCGGCGCGGTGGTGCTCAGCCGGAAGAACGCCTCCGGCGAGTGGGAGGACGTGACCGCCGGGCAGTTCGCCGCCGAGGTGCTGGCGGTGGCGCGCGGGCTGGTGTCGGAGGGGCTGATGCCGGGCGAGCGGATCGCCGTCATGGCCCGCACCCGGTACGAGTGGACCCTGCTGGACTTCGCCGCCTGGGCGGCCGGCCTGGTCACCGTGCCCGTCTACCCGACCTCCTCGGTCTACCAGACCCGCTGGATACTCCAGGACTCCGGCGCCGTCGCCCTGATCACCGAGACCACCGCCCAGGGCGCCGCCATCGCGCCCGAACTGGCCCAGCTCCCCGGCCTGCGGCACGTCTGGGTCATCGACGAGGGCCACGTGGAGCTGCTCGCCGAGGCGGGCGCGGGCACACCCGAGGGCGAGGTCGCCGTACGCCGGGGCATGCTGGGCCCCGACACGCTCGCCACCCTGATCTACACCTCGGGCACCACCGGCCGCCCCAAGGGCTGCGCCCTCTCGCACGGCAACTTCTTCGCCGAGGTCGACAACGCCATCGAACTCCTGCACCCGGTGTTCAAGGTGACGACCGGTGAGGAGGCGTCGGTGCTGCTGTTCCTGCCGATGTCCCACGTCTTCGGCCGCATGGTCGCCATCGCCTGCGTCCGGGCCCGTGTGCGCCTCGGCCACGCGCCCAGCCTCAAGCCCGAGCATCTGCTCCCCGACCTGGCCGCGTTCCGGCCGACCTGTCTGCTGACCATCCCGTACATGCTGGAGAAGGTGTACAACACCGCCCGCGCGAAGGCCGAGTCGAGCGGCAAGGCCGCCGCCTTCGACCGGGCCGCCGCCACCGCCGTGCGCTACGGCGAGGCGCTGGAGGCCCGCCAGACCGGCACCGGCAACGGCCCGGGCGCGGCCCTGAAGGCCAGCCGTTCCTTCTACGACCCGCTCGCCTACCGCAAGCTGCGCGCCGCCATGGGCGGCAAGGTCCGCTACGCCATCTGCGGCGGCTCTCCCCTCGGCCGCCGGCTGGCCGCCTTCTTCGCGGGCGCAGGCATCGAGATCTTCGAGGGGTACGGCCTCACCGAGTCCACCGCCGCCACCACGGTCACCCCGCCGCTCCGGCCCCGCCTCGGCACCGTCGGCTGGCCGCTGCCCGGCACCCGGGTGCGGATCGCGGCCGACGGCGAGATCCTGATCTCCGGCGACCATGTGCTGCGCGGCTACTGGGACCAGCAGGCGGGCGGTGTCGTCCCCGCGACCCGCGACGGCTGGCTGGCCACCGGCGACCTGGGCGAGCTGGACGACGACGGCTACCTCACCATCACCGGCCGCAAGAAGG
>NZ_MUNH01000655.1:0-12564 GCF_002154615.1 Streptomyces recifensis | reverse complement strand
GCCCCAGCGTTCCCCGCGCCGAGCTGGGCGGGCGCGGGGAACGCTGGGGCAGGCTGCTGCTGTGCGGCTACCGGGGCGACTCCGCCAGCGGGCGCCTGCTCGCGGACCGCGCCGCCGAGGCGCTGGTGCTGCACCGGATGCTCGGCGGCGCCTCGGGCCGCACCTGGGAGGAGCAGTCCGCGCACGGCCTGTTGACCGACCTCGCCTCCGGGACCGTACCCGCCCGCCACCTGCTGCCCAGGGCGCGGGCGGCCGGACTCCCCGTCAACCGGCGGACGTTCGTGCCGCTCGTGGTGCCCGGCGCCGAGCCCGAGCGGCTCGACCGGGTGCTGCGCACGCTGGGCCTGACCGGGCTCGTCGCGGAACTGGCCGACGGGGCGACCGCCGTACTGCTCAGCCTCGCCCGCGACCAGGACGCCGAGGCGCTCACGGGCCGTCTCGCCGCCCGGCTGCGCACCCCCGAGCTGCCCGACGCGGTGGTCGCCGCCGCCGACCCGCGCACCTGCTGGGACGACGTGCCCGCCGGGCTGCGCGAGGCCCGGCACGTGGCGGACGCGGTCGCCGGGGCCGCCCTGGACCGGCCGGCGGTGGTCCGGCTGCGGGACGTGCACCTGCGCGGGCTGATCCGGCTGCTGCGCGACGACCCCCAGGTGCAGTCCTTCGCCGAACGCGAGCTGGACGGCCTGCTGTGCGGCGGCGAGGGCGAGCTGCTGGACGTGCTGCGCACCTACCTGGCGACCGGCCGCAACAAGTCCCGCACCGCTCAGCTCCACCACGTCTCCCGCCCCGCGCTGTACCGCCGGCTGGAGGCCATACAGGCGCGACTCGGGATCGACCTGGACGACTTCGAACAGGCGGCCTCCGTGCACATCGCACTCCTCGCGCATGACGCGCAACAGGGCTGAAACATGCCACGACCTGCGAAAACGGCGGTGAAACATGGCCATGGCAAGACGTGACACGGTGCCACGCCCGCACCCCGCAGACGTGACACGCTGCCACTCAAACCGGCCGCGCGACCTTCTTAGGGTTCAGGGGCGGGCGTCGGAAGCCCCCGCACACCGAGCGACCCGGAGGTCCCGATGAGCCGAGTGATCCGCGCCGCCCTCTTCCAGACGGCCTGGACGGGCGACAAGGAATCCATGATCCAGGTGCACGAGCAGGCGGCCCGCGACGCCGCCGCCCAGGGCGCCCAAGTGCTCTGCTTCCAGGAGCTGTTCTACGGCCCCTACTTCTGCCAGGTGCAGGACAAGGCGTTCTACGAGTACGCCGAGCAGATCCCCGAGGGTCCCACCGTCCGCCGCTTCCAGGCGCTGGCGAAGGAACTGGGCATCGTCCTGGTGCTCCCCATGTACGAGGAGGAGCAGCCCGGCGTCCTCTACAACACCGCCGCCGTGATCGACGCGGACGGCTCCTACCTCGGCAAGTACCGCAAGACCCACATCCCCCAGGTCCAGGGCTTCTGGGAGAAGTTCTACTTCCGTCCCGGCAACAGCGGCTGGCCCGTCTTCGACACCGCCGTCGGCCGGATCGGCGTCTACATCTGCTACGACCGCCACTTCCCCGAAGGCTGGCGGGCGCTGGGCCTGGCCGGTGCCGAGATCGTCTTCAACCCCTCGGCCACCTCGCGCGGACTCTCCCGCTACCTCTGGCAGTTGGAGCAGCCGGCGGCGGCCGTCGCCAACGAGTACTTCGTCGGCGCCATCAACCGGGTCGGCGTGGAGGACCTGGGTGACAACGACTTCTACGGCACCACTTATTTCGTGGACCCCGAGGCCCAGTTCGTCGGCGAGGTGGCGAGCGACAAGGAGACCGAACTGGTCGTCCGCGACCTCGACATGGCCAAGCTGCGCGAGGTCCGCGACCGCTGGCAGTTCTACCGCGACCGCGAGCCGAACGCGTACACGCCGCTGACGGCGCCGTAAAGGCGGACGGCAAGCAGAACAGGGGCGCGGGGAACTGCGCGACAGGCAACACACGACCCGCAGCGGACCCACCAGGAGAGGACCCCATGTCCCGCCGCACGCTCATCAGGAACGGCCTCGTCGTCACCGCCTCCGACGAGATCCACGCCGACGTACTCATCGAGGACGGCCGTGTCGCCGCCCTGGCGGCAACCGGCACCCCCGCCGCCGAAGCCTTCAGCGCGGAAACCGTCATCGACGCGACGGGGAAGTACGTCATCCCCGGCGGCGTCGACGGCCACACCCACATGGAGATGCCGTTCGGCGGCACCTACGCCGCCGACACCTTCGAGACCGGGACCCGCGCCGCCGCCTGGGGCGGCACGACCACCATCGTGGACTTCGCCATCCAGAACGTCGGCGGCACTCTGCGCGAGGGCCTGGACGCCTGGCACCAGAAGGCCGAGGGCAACTGCGCCATCGACTACGGCTTCCACATGATCGTCTCCGATGTGAACCAGGAGACGCTCAAGGAGATGGACCTGCTGGTCGAGGAGGGCGTGACCTCGTTCAAGCAGTTCATGGCCTATCCCGGCGTCTTCTACTCCGACGACGGCCAGATCCTCCGCGCCATGCAGAGGGCCGCCGAGAACGGCGGGCTGATCATGATGCACGCCGAGAACGGCATCGCCATCGACGTCCTGGTCGAGCAGGCCCTCGCCCGCGGCGAGACCGACCCCCGCTACCACGGCGAGGTCCGCAAGGCCCTGCTGGAGGCCGAGGCCACCCACCGTGCGATCAAGCTGGCCCAGGTCGCCGGCGCGCCCCTGTACGTGGTGCACGTCTCGGCGCAGGAGGCGGTGGCCGAGCTGACGCGGGCCCGCGACGAGGGGCTGAACGTCTTCGGCGAGACCTGCCCGCAGTACCTCTTCCTGTCCACCGACAACCTCGCCGAGCCGGACTTCGAGGGCGCCAAGTACGTGTGCAGCACCCCGCTGCGGCCCCGCGAGCACCAGGCCGCCCTCTGGCGCGGCCTGCGCACCAACGATCTCCAGGTGGTCTCCACCGACCACTGCCCGTTCTGCTTCTCGGGCCAGAAGGAACTGGGCCGGGGTGACTTCTCCAAGATCCCGAACGGTATGCCGGGCGTGGAGAACCGCATGGACCTCCTCCACCAGGCCGTGGTGGACGGCCACATCTCGCGCCGCCGCTGGATCGAGATCGCCTGCGCCACCCCGGCCCGCATGTTCGGCATGTACCCGAAGAAGGGCACCATCGCCCCCGGCGCCGACGCCGACGTGGTGATCTACGACCCGCACGCCGAGCAGGTCATCTCGGCCGAGACGCACCACATGAACGTCGACTACTCGGCGTACGAGGGCAAGCGGATCACCGGCCGGGTCGAGACGGTCCTCTCGCGCGGGGTCCCCGTGATCACCGACCGGGAGTACACCGGTCACGCCGGGCACGGCGTCTACACCCCGCGCTCCACCTGTCAGTACCTCAACTAGGAGTGGTGCCCATGGACTTCGGTCTCGTACTCCAGACCGACCCGCCCGCCTCCCGTGTCGTCGACCTGATGCGGCGGGCCGAGCGCAACGGTTTCACCCACGGCTGGACCTTCGACTCGGCCGTGCTCTGGCAGGAGCCGTTCGTCATCTACAGCCAGATCCTGGCGAACACCGACCGGCTGACCGTCGGCCCGATGGTCACCAACCCGGGCACCCGTACCTGGGAGGTCACCGCCTCCACCTTCGCCACCCTCAACGACATGTACGGCAACCGCACGGTGTGCGGCATCGGGCGCGGCGACTCCGCGATGCGCGTCGCGGGGCGCAAGCCCAACACCCTCGCCCGGATCAGCGAGGCCATGAAGGTCATCCGCGCCCTCGGCCGGGGGGAGGAGACCGACCTCGGGGGCACCCCGATCCGCCTGCCCTGGGTGAAGCCCGGCGCCGAACTCCCCGTCTGGATGGCCGCGTACGGGCCCAAGGCGCTGAAGATGACCGGCGAGGAGGCCGACGGGTTCATCCTCCAGCTCGCCGACCTCTATCTCACCGAGTTCATGGTCAAGGCCGTCAAGGACGCCGCCGTCGCCGCCGGCCGCGATCCCGGCGAGGTCACCATCTGCGTGGCCGCCCCCGCCTACGTCACCGAGGACGACTCGCCCGAGGCGCTCGCCCACGCCCGCGAACAGTGCCGCTGGTTCGGCGGCATGGTCGGCAACCACGTGGCCGACCTCGTCTCCCGCTACGGCGAGCACTCCGCGCAGATCCCGGCGGAACTCACCGACTACATCAAGGCCCGCGAGGGCTACGACTACGCCCACCACGGACGCAGCGGCAACCCCGACACCCGGTTCGTACCGGACGAGATCGTGGACCGCTTCTGCCTGATCGGCCCGGTCGAGGCCCACATCGAGAAGCTGAACGCGCTCCGGGCCCTGGGCGTGGACCAGTTCGCGGTGTACGACATGCACGACGCCCAGGAGGCCACCATCGACGCCTACGGCTCGAAGGTGATCCCCGCCGTCAACGCCTGAGCACGGCAGGCGAATCGCACTCCCCCTTCCCGCCAGGCGCGCGGAAGGGGGCCAGGACGCCCGTACGGAACCCTTACGGCGCACCCCCCCCCGCACGGCCTGTCCCGACCCTCCCATCCGATTGGCCTGCACCATGACCGAAACCGCACCCACGGCCATACCACCGTCCGCCCAAGTCACCCTCGCCGACGGCCGGGTGGAGATCGCCCCCGGCGCGCCCGCGCCCAGCGGTCCCTACGCCAACGAGGACCTGCTTCCCGTACCGGCCGCCAAACGGACCTGGACGACGTACAACTTCTCCGCGCTGTGGGTCGGCATGGCCCACAACACCGCCTCCTGGACGCTCGCCTCGGGCCTGATCGCGGTCGGCATGGACTGGAAACAGGCGGTGTTCACCATCGCCCTGGCCAACCTGATCGTGCTGGTGCCGATGCTGCTCACCGGGCACGCCGGACCCAAGTACGGCATCCCCTTCCCGGTGTTCGCCCGCGCCTCCTTCGGGGTGCGCGGCGCCAACCTGCCGGCTGTCGTACGGGCGCTGGTGGCGTGCGGCTGGTTCGGCATCCAGACCTGGATCGGCGGTGAGGCCATCTTCTTCCTGGCCGGCAAGCTGATCGGCGACCGCTGGTCCGGCGCCGCGCACATCGGCGGCTACGCCTGGACCATGTGGCTCTCCTTCGCCATCTTCTGGGCGCTCCAGGTGGCGATCATCCTGCGGGGCATGGAGACCATCCGCCGCTTCGAGAACTGGGCCGCGCCCTTCGTGCTGGTCGGCGCGTTCGTGATGCTGTGGTGGATGAGCGACCAGGCCGGGGGAGTCGGCCCGCTCTTCGACCAGCCGTCCAAGCTGGGCTGGGGCGGCGACTTCTGGAAGCTGTTCTGGCCCTCCCTGATGGGCATGATCGGCTTCTGGTCCACCCTCTCCCTGAACATCCCCGACTTCACCCGCTACGGCCGCAGCCAGCGCGCCCAGACCCTCGGCCAGGCCTTCGGCCTGCCCACCACCATGACCCTGTTCGCGTTCCTGTCGGTGCTGGTCACCTCGGGTTCGCAGGCGGTGTACGGCGAGCCGGTCTGGGACCCGGTCCAGCTCGCCGCCAAGACCGACAACGTGGTGGGCCTGATCTACGCCCTGGTCACGGTGCTGGTGGCGACCCTCTCCGTGAACATCGCGGCCAACCTGGTCTCCCCGGCCTTCGACTTCTCCAACGTCGCGCCGCGCAAGGTCAGCTTCCGCACCGGGGCCCTGATCACCGCCGTCCTCGCCGTGCTGATCTTCCCTTGGCGGCTGTACTCCGACCCGCAGGGCTACATCTTCACCTGGCTCGGTCTGGTCGGCGGTCTGCTCGGCACGGTCGCGGGCATCCTGGTCGCCGACTACTGGTTCCTGCGCCGCACCCGCCTCGACCTGGCCGACCTGTACCGCGCGGGCGGGCGGTACTGGTACGCGGGCGGCTGGAACTGGCGGGCGGTGGCCGCCTTTATGGTGGGCGGCGTCCTCGCCGTCGGCGGCGCCGACTTCCACCCGCTGATCGACGGCCGCCCGATCCCCGCTCTCAGCCCGCTGGCCGACTACGGCTGGGCGGTCGGCCTCGGCACCTCGCTGGTGCTGTACGTGGTGCTGACGTTGGCGAGCGGCAAGAGGCCGGCTGCCGCCTGACGCGGAAAAGCCCCGGCGGCCGTCCACCGGCTGCCGGGGCCCGCCTTTACTTGGCGCCGCTGCGCAGGGAAGCCACCGCGTCCTTGGCCGCCTTGATGGCGCCCTTGTTGATCTCGGAGGTCTCCGGCGCCTTCTTGCTCTCGAAGTCGCTGCCGCTGTACGTGACGACCACCAGGGCGTTGGCGGCACGCGCCAGCACCACACCCTCGCGCGTCTGCTGCTTGTCCTCGGTGTTCAGGTTCACCACGGAGTAGCCGCCGTCACCGAGCCCCGGTACCGCGCCGCCGCCGCTCTTCTCGGCGACCCGCTGCTGGTACTCCTTCTCCGCCGCGTCGTCGGAGGCGGTCACCTCGTAGGAGACGTCCAGCCAGCGGTAGTCGTAGCCCTTGAGCGCGTTCCACGAGCAGGTGCGGCGCAGCTTGGAGTCCGTGGACGGTATCTCCTTGCCGGCCGTCTTCGCGCCGGGCACCAGGGACTTGACGGTGGCCACGGGCACACCGGTGCAGGGCGCGGGCGCGGCGTCGTACGTCTTCACGACGGGCGCGGCGGAGGACGCGGCCGGGGCGGCGGATGCACCGGCGGACGCCTGACTCGTGGGCGCGGGGCCGGAGTTGGCGGTGGCGGCGGGACCCGAGCTGAGGGCCCAGCCCGCGACGGCCAGCACGACGACCGGGGACAGACGAGCGGTGAGGGCGAGCGGCAGAGGCAGAGAACTCACGGCGCACTTCTCGTGGGAGAGGGGGGTGACGGAAGGGGTCCGCAGGGACGGGGGACGCCAGTCTCACACGAGGGGTCCGCGCCACGGAAGCCCGAACTCGCTGTGTACTCGCGCCGTGACGCGGCCCGTGTGGCGAGGTGGAGCAAACCGCCCATATCTCCTTCTCCTCAACGGCGGTGAGGGAGAGCGTGTGATGGGCATGGACCTGTTGTAAGGGTGCCGCTAGGCTCTGCCCCGCACTGATGAGAGCGCTCTCAGAAATCGGCTGTTCCACCCCCACCTCGTTGGAACGACGAAGGGCAACTCCCCATGAGACGCAAGAAAGTCATGCGCGCCGCCGCGGCCGCACTCCTCATGCTCGGCGGTCTCTCCGCGGCGGGTACCCTCCCCGCCGCCGCGCAGAGCGCCGGCGAAGCCCCCGCCTCCAAGAGCCTGCTGACCGCGATGCAACACGACTTCGGGCTCACCAAGTCCCAGGCCGAGGCCCGCCTCAGGGCCGAACGCGCGGCCACCGACCTCGACCCGAAGGCCCGCGCGACCGCCGGCGCGGCCTACGGCGGCTCCTGGTTCGACGCCAGGAGCAACCGTCTGACGGTGGCCGTGACCGACGACGCCTCCGCCGGCGTCCGCCAGAAGCTCCGCGACGCCGGCGTCACCGTACGCACGGTGGACCACAGCGCCCGCGAGCTGAACACGGCCAAGGCGCGCGTCGACCGTCTCAAGGCCCCCAAGTCCGTGACCAGTTGGCACGTCGACCCGAGCGCCGGGTCCGTCGTGATCGACGTGGTCCGCTCCAAGGCCGCCGACAACGATGTCCAGCGCTTCCTGGCGAGCGCCCGCGAGGCGGGCCCCGTCACCGTCAACAAGGTCGCCGAGTCCGCGAGCACCCTGGCGGCCGGCACGGTCGGCGGCGACCCGTACTACACCGGCAACGTCCGCTGTTCCATCGGCTTCTCGGTGTACGGCGGCTTCGTCACCGCCGGGCACTGCGGCCAGCCGTCCGCCGCCGTCTACGGCTGGGACCGGTCCTACGTCGGCAACTTCCAGGGCTCGTCGTTCCCCGACAACGACTACGCCTGGGTCAACGTGGGCAGCGGCTGGTGGACCGTACCGGTCGTGCTCGGCTGGGGCACCACCTCCGACCAGTTGGTGCGCGGCTCCAACGTGGCGCCTCCCGGCACCTCCATCTGCCGCTCGGGCTCGACCAGCCACTGGCACTGCGGCACCGTGCTCGCGCTGAACGAGACCGTCAACTACAGCCAGGGCGCGGTGTACCAGCTCACCAAGACCAGTGTGTGCGCCGAACCCGGTGACTCCGGCGGCGCGTTCATCAGCGGCGACCAGGCCCAGGGCGTCACCTCCGGCGGCTGGGGCAACTGCTCCAGCGGCGGCGAGACCTGGTTCCAGCCGATCAACGAGATCCTGAGCCGGTACGGGCTGACGCTGCACACGGCCTGACTCCCGCTCTCGCACGACGGCCCCGCGGGTGCGCCTGCCCGCGGGGCCCTCTCGCGTGGTGCCTCTTGCGTCCGCCCGTCCGGAACACGTTTCATCCTGCATGAGTCACCGGGCGGGGAAGAGCCGGTGCGCAGGGGAGCCCGTGCAGAGAAGAGGCCGTATGTTCACCACCCGTCCCACCCTCCAGGGCACCTTCGGCATGGTGTCCAGCACCCACTGGCTGGCCTCGCAGTCGGCCATGGCGGTGCTGGAGGACGGGGGCAACGCCTTCGACGCGGCCGTGGCCGGCGCGTTCGTGCTGCACGTCGTGGAGCCCCACCTGAACGGCCCGGCGGGCGAGGCGCCCATCCTGCTCGCCCCCGTCGGCGGCCAGGTCCAGGTGCTCTGCGGGCAGGGCGTCGCCCCAGCGGGCGCCACCGTCGCGCACTACCGGGGCCTCGGACTGGACCTCGTCCCCGGCACCGGCCCCCTCGCGGCCGCCGTCCCCGGAGCCTTCGACGCCTGGCTGCTGCTTCTGCGCGACCACGGGACCAAACCTCTGGACGAGGTGCTGAAGTACGCCATCGGATACGCCGAGCACGGCCACCCGCCCGTGGAGAACGTCACCGCCACCGTGGAGAGCGTGCGGGAACTGTTCGAGACCGAGTGGACCAGCTCGGCGGAGGTGTACCTGCCCGGTGGCCGCGCACCCCGTCCCGGTGAGCTGCTGCGCAATCCCGCCCTCGCCGCGACCTGGCAGCGCCTGCTGGCCGAGACCGCGGGCGCGGGCGGCCGGGAGGCCCGTATCGACGCCGCCCGGGCGGTGTGGCGTACGGGCTTCATCGCCGAGGCGCTGCTCCGCCAGTCCCGCCGCCCCACGCTCGACTCCAGCGGCGCCCGGAACACCGGCACCCTCAGCGAGTCCGACCTCGCGGACTGGACGGCGGCCTACGAGGCTCCGGCCACGTACGACTGGAACGGCTGGACCCTCTGCAAGGCGGGCCCCTGGAGCCAGGGCCCGGCCCTCCTCCAGCAGCTCGCCCTCCTCCCGGCCGACCTCCCGCAGTACGGCGGCACCGAGTACGTCCACCTGCTGATCGAGGGCTGCAAGCTCGCCATGGCCGACCGCGAGGCGTGGTACGGCGACGCGGACGAGGTGCCGCTCACCGAGCTGCTGTCGCCGGAGTACAACACCGGCCGACGGGACCTGATCGGCGCCGACGCCTCCTGGGAGCTGCGGCCGGGGAGCCCCGGCGGGCGCACGCCCCGGCTGCCGAGGCTCGCCCACGCGCGCGTACCGGACGGCGCCGTAGGGGTGGGGGAGCCCACGGTCGCCACGGCGGCGGTGGGAGAGCCCACCGTGGTCGCCGAACCCCGCGTGAGCGCCGACGGCACCACGCGCGGGGACACCTGCCATCTCGACGTGGCCGACCGCTGGGGCAACATGATCGCCGCCACGCCCAGCGGCGGCTGGCTCCAGTCCAACCCGGTGGTGCCCGAACTGGGCTTCCCGCTCGGCACCCGGCTCCAGATGACCTGGCTGGAGGAGGGCCTGCCGAACACGCTGACACCCGGTCGCCGCCCCCGGACCACCCTCTCCCCGTCGCTCGCCCTGCGGGACGATGTGCCGGTGCTGGCCTTCGGCACGCCCGGCGGCGACCAGCAGGACCAGTGGCAGACGCACTTCTTCCTCGCGGCGGCCCTCGGTGCACCGGTCCGGGGCGGGCTCGACCTCCAGGGCGCCATCGACGCCCCGAACTGGCACAACGACGGATTCCCCAGCTCGTTCTACCCGCGCGGCTGGCGGGCCGGCAGCGTGACCGTCGAGTCCCGGATGCCGGAGGCGGTCGTCGCCGGGCTGCGGCGGCGGGGGCACGACGTGACCGTGGGCCCGGCGTGGTCTGAGGGCCGGCTGTGCGCGGTCGCCCGTGATCCGGCCACCGGGGTGCTGTCCGCCGCGGCCAATCCGCGGGGGATGCAGGGCTACGCGGTGGGCCGCTGAGCGGTCCCCGCCCTGCCGAGCGGTCCGGCCGGGAGGTTATCCACAGCCAGGAGGGGGATATCGCCGGACCGTGGTCTCATGGACACATGATCGACGACACCGGAACCATCGAGGAGTTTCTCGCCCACCACTCCGCCGACGTGGAGGAGGCGATCCGCAAGGCCGTGGCCACCGAGATCATGCCCCGCTTCCGCCGCCTGGCCGAGCACGAGGTGGACCAGAAGAGCGGGCCGCACGACCTGGTGACCGACGCCGACCGGCTGGCCGAGCGGCGCCTCAGCGAGGAGCTGAGCGCCCTGCTGCCCGGCTCGGTCGTGGTCGGCGAGGAGGCGGTGCACGCGAACCCGGCGACGTACGAGGCCATCCGGGGCGACGCACCGGTGTGGATCATCGACCCGGTCGACGGCACCCGCCAGTTCGTGCACGGCAACGACGGCTTCTGCACCCTGGTCGCGCTCGCCCACCGGGGCACCGTGCTGGCCTCCTGGACGTACGCGCCGGTCCGTGAGCAGTTCGCCACGGCCGTGCGCGGCGAGGGCGCCTTCCTGGACGGGGAGCGGCTCTTCGCCGGGCCGCCCGGACCGGGCCGGGACCTCAAGGTCGCCGTCTCGCACCCGGACTACACCACCGAGGACCAGAAGCGCGCGCTGCGGGCCCTGTGGACCGACGGGGTCGCCCCGCGCTCCTGCGGCTCGGCGGGCCTGGAGTACCTGGCCGTCGCGCGGGGCGAGACCGACGCCGTGGCGTTCTCCTGGGAGGCCGCCTGGGACCACGCGGCGGGCCTGTTGCTGGTGGAGGAGGCGGGCGGCGCCCACCTCACGCTCACCGGCGAGCCGTTCCGGATAACCGGGGGCAACGCACTGCCGTTCACCGCCGCCCGCGACGCCGCCACGGCCCGCCGGGTGGGGGAGCTGCTGCGCACGGGGTGAGAGGAGCGGCCGGGGCCGCTGAGAGTGCCCCGGCCTATGCTGATCGAAGTTGCCATCGGCTGACGAGGGGGTCGGAAGGTGCCGTCGATGCTGGACGCGGTCGTGGTGGGGGCGGGGCCGAACGGGCTGACCGCCGCCGTGGAGCTGGCCCGCCGGGGCTTCTCCGTGGCCGTCTTCGAGGCGCGCTCCACCGTGGGCGGCGGCGCCCGCACCGAGGAACTCACGCTGCCCGGCTTCCGGCACGACCCCTGCTCGGCCGCGCATCCCCTGGGCGTCAACTCGCCCGCGTTCCGCGCGATGCCGCTGGAGCGGTACGGACTGCGGTGGCTGCACCCCGAGCTGCCCATGGCCCACCCGTTCCTGGACGGCAGCGCGGCGGTGCTGGCCCGCTCGGTGGCGGAGACGGCGGCGTCCTTCGGCCCGCGCGACGCGGGCGCGTACCGCAGGCTGATCACGCCGTTCCTGCAGCGCTGGGACACCCTGCTGCGGGACTTCATGTCCCTGCCGCTGACCGCGCTGCCGCGCGATCCGGTCACCCTGGCCCGCTTCGGCCTGGCCGGCCTGCCGCCCGCGACGGCCCTGATGAGCCGCTTCCACGACGAGCGCTTCAAGGCCCTCTTCTCCGGCCTGGTCGCCCACACGATCGCCCCGCTGAGCGGGTTCGCCACCAGCGCGATCGGCCTGGTCTTCGCCCTCGCCGCACACGCGCGGGGCTGGCCGGTACCGCTGGGCGGCTCCCAGTCGATCCCGGACGCGCTGACGGCGTACCTGCTGGACCTGGGCGGCAAGGTGTACACCGACTACGAGGTCAAGCGCCTGGACGACCTCCCACCCGCCCGCGCCTACGTCTTCGACACGTCACCGACGGCACTGGCCCGCATCGCCGGCTTCGGCAGCCACTACGACGACTACCGCTACGGCCCCAGTGTCTTCAAGATCGACTACGCGCTGGACGGCCCGGTCCCGTGGACCGCCCCCGAGGCCCGCGTCGCCGGCACGGTCCAGTTGGGCGCGAACCGCGCCGACATCGATCGCGCCCTGCGCGCCGCGTCCCGCGAGAACCGCGCCCCCGACCCACCGTTCCTGATCACGGTGCAGCCCAGCGTGGCCGACCCGACCCGGGCGCCCGAGGGCAAGCAGGTCTTCTGGGTCTACGGCCACGTCCCCAACAACTGGCAGGGCGACCTGACGGACGCGATCGAACGCCAACTGGAGCGCTTCGCACCGGGTTTCCGCGACCGAGTCCTCGCCCGGGCCACGGCAGGCCCACCCGAGCTGGCCGCCCGCAACGCCAACTACGTCGGCGGCGACATCGCCTGCGGCGCGGTGGACGGCCTCCAGCTCCTGCTGCGCCCCCGCCCCACCCTGTTCC
>NZ_MUNH01000654.1:437-654 GCF_002154615.1 Streptomyces recifensis | reverse complement strand
GGCGGGGTGGCGGAGGCGTGCGCGGAGTGCTCGGTCGGGAGGGGGCTGACCGTCGGGCGGCCCGCGTTCGTGCCGCCGGGGGCGGCGAGCAGCCCGACCGGCCGGGCGGCGCGGCCCGCGCCGAAGCCCCAGTCGAGGAGGGCCGCGGTCTGCTCGTACACCGCGTTGCTGCCCTCGGCGGGGTGCATCACGGTGACCAGCAGGGTGCGGCCGCCAC
>NZ_MUNH01000654.1:0-384 GCF_002154615.1 Streptomyces recifensis | reverse complement strand
GTGAGGTCGTACGCCGAGGAGATCTGGCCCTTGTGGTCGAAGCCGTCCGGGCTGACCACATGGGTGTCGAGGGCGTGCAGGTACTCGGCCCTGGCCTGCATCTCGGCGACCGTGCGGGCGATCCCGCCGTTCATGTGGGCCAGCACGTGCACCGCGTCGTTGCCCGACCGCAGGAACACGCCCTGCCAGAGCTGCTCGACGGTGTACGTGGTCCTGGCCTGGACGCCGACGAGGCTCGACCCGGACGGTATGTCGGCGAGGTCGGCGTCGGTGACCCGGTACCGCTGCTCGGGGGCGAACTTGGGCAGCACGGTGTCCGCGAACAGCATCTTCAGCGTGGAGGCGGGCGCGAGCCGCCGGTGCGCGTTGTACGAGGCGAGCACC
>NZ_MUNH01000653.1:0-516 GCF_002154615.1 Streptomyces recifensis | reverse complement strand
GCCGAGCAGGGCGTGCACCAGGGGGTGGGCGCAGAAGAGGCCGTCACGGACGCCGATGCCGTACTCGGCGGAGAGCGCGGCGGCCAGGTGGGAGCTGTTCCAGCCCTCCACCACGAAGGACAGCACGCCCACGCGCGGGGCGTCGTCGCCGAACAGCGAGAGCACCCGCACCCCGGGCACCTCGGCGAGGCCCGAGCGGAGCAGCCCGAGCAGGTGCCGCTCACGGGCGGCCGGCGCCTCGGGACCGGCCTCGGTGAGCGCCCGGCAGGCCGAGGCGATCGAGTAGGCGCCGATGACATTGGGCGAACCCGCCTCGTGCCGGGCGGCACCCTCGTGCCACTCCACCGCCACCGAGCCGTCGGGCCGCCGGGCCACCGTGCGGCTGGCGCCGCCGCCCGCGAGGTACGGCTCGGCCGCGGAGAGCCAGTCGGCCCGCCCGGCCAGCACCCCGGAGCCGAAGGGCGCGTACAGCTTGTGCCCGGAGAACGCGATCCAGTCGACGTCCAGCTCGCGCAC
>NZ_MUNH01000652.1:0-2536 GCF_002154615.1 Streptomyces recifensis | reverse complement strand
GTGGCGCTGCGCCTGGAGCGGCAGCGGCTGCTGGAGCGGGAGGACGCCCCGCACCTGTGGTTCGTGATGGACGAGACGGTGCTGCGGCGGCCGGTGAGCACGCGGTCCGAGGTGATGCGCGACCAGCTGGACCGGCTGCTGGAGTACGCCGAGCGGGACCGGATCACCCTTCAGCTCGCGGAGTTCGCGGCAGGCCCGCATCCGGGGACGTACGCCCCCTTCACCCTGTTCCGGTTCGCCCAACGGGAGCTGCCGGACATGGTGTTCACCGAGTATCTGACCGGTGCGCTCTACCTCGACTCGCGCGAGGAGGTGGCCGCGCACCTGGAGGTGCTGGACCACATGACGGCGCGGGCGGCCTCCGCGCAGCGCACCCAGAAGCTGCTGCGGGAGTTCCGCGAGAGCCTGTGACCGGTGCCGCGCCCGTGACGCGGCACCGGAGGCCCGCAACAGCGGGCGCCAGGCTTCAGGCCAGCTCGGCCGTGAGGCTGATGTCGGTGCCGGTCAGGGCCTGGCTGACCGGGCAGTTCTTCTTGGCGTCCTCGGCGGCCGCGCGGAAGCCGTCCGCGTCCAGGCCGGGGACTTCGCCGCGCACGGTGAGGTGGATGCCCGTGATGCCCTCGCCGGGCTGGAAGGTGACGTCGGCCTTGGTCTCCAGCCGGGTGGGCGGGGTGCCGGCACCGGTCAGGCCGTGCGACAGGGCCATGGAGAAGCAGCTGGAGTGCGCGGCGGCGATCAGCTCCTCGGGGCTGGTGCGGCCGTTCGCCTGCTCGGCGCGCGACGGCCACGACACTGGCTGGGAGCCGATGCCGGAGGAGTCGAAGGTGACGGTGCCGCTGCCCGACAGCAGTTCGCCTTCCCAGACCGTGTGTGCGGTGCGCGTGGTAGCCACGGTGGTTCCTTTCGCGGGTGTTTGCGTGTTCCGGGTCCTGTTGCCCCCGTACCCCCATCCGATCACATCCGGGGTCACGGCACCGTGAGGACCGGTCCGAGGGCTCAGGCCGCCCGGCGCTCGGGGCCGGCGTCGAGCGGCACCTCGGGGCCGTTCAACTCGCCGAGCCAGCGGCGCAGTACGCCGTGCACGCGCTCGGCGCCGGTCAGTGCCTCGCCGTGCTCCTCGGCCACGGACAGGGTGAGCGGGGAGAGCAGGAACGGGCGGGACTGGGCGCCGCCGAGGCCACCGTGGGAGCCGATCTGCTCCTCGAAGGCGTGGATCTGTCCGGTGGCGGGGTCGTGCCAGGAGTTGACCATGATGTCGGCGGTGTGCGGGAAGGCGTGCGTCCGGCGTACGGCGTCGACGGCGCCGGGGCCGAAGCGGGCCAGCGGCCCCGGCCGCTCGTCCAGCTCGGCCAGCGGGATCTCGGTGCCGCAGGGGCCGAGGACCACGCCGTCGTGCTCGGCGCTACGGACCAGCAGGAAGCCGATGCCGGGGTGGTTGGCGAGAGTGGGGAGCAGCGCCGGGTGGCGGGCGTCGATCTCCTCCTTGGACATCCGGTGCGGGACGTCGGGGAAGGAGACCAGGCCGAGGTTGCCGGAGGCGAGCACGACGGGCTCGGAGCGCGGCGCGGGCCCGCTCTCCGAGTCCTCCCGGCCCAGGGCGGCGCGTACGGCGGCGCGGGCCTCGGCGCCGCTCGGGGTGCGCCCGGCACCGCGCGGCACGGGCAGTCCGCTGCCGGCGCGGACGAGGTCGGTGAGGGTGAGGCCGTAGCGGGAGCGGAAGGTTTCGCCGGGGCTCTGGCCGTGGTCGGAGAGGACGACCAGGCGGTAGGGGCGCGGGGCGTGTTCGGCGGCCTTCTCGATCAGCGCGAGGGAGCGGTCCAGGCGCTTGAGGACCTGGCGGGCGTCGCGGCTGTCGGGTCCTGAGTGGTGGGCGACCTCGTCGTAGGCGACGAGGTCGGCGTAGACGGCGGTGCGGCCGGCGAGCAGGTCGCCCATCACCGCGGCGACGACCACGTCCCGTTCGACGACGGTGGCGAAGGCGCGGACGAACGGGTAGAGGCCGCCCCGGCCGACGCGCGGGTGGGCTCCGGCGAACCGGGCACGGGTGGACTGCGCGATCTCGCGGCCGATCTCGGCGAAGAAGGACAGGGCGGTGCGCACCGCGTTGGCCGGGTCGGAGAAATAGGCGAAGTACCCGGCGCGGGAACGGTTCTCCCGGCCCCGGCGGCGGGTGGCGATGGACAGGACGAGGGCCTGTTCCCCTGCGCCGCCGCTGAACAGGTTGCCCCGGCTGGCGCCGTCGACGGCGAGGAGTCCGGCCTCGCCGGTGCGGGCCGTCGCGCGGCGCTGCAACTCGGCGGCGGAGGTGGGCCGGTTGCAGACCATGACCTCGCCCCGGTCCTTCTCGTACCAGCGGAAGGCGGGCACGTCGTAGGTGCTGCCGTGCAGGATGCCGAGCTGGCTGGCGCCGGTCTGGCTGGACCAGTCGGTGCGCCAGGCGGTGAGCCGGTGGGTGGGCGGGATGACGCCGTCGGTGGCGAGCCAGCGGGCGACGGTGGGCATCAGGCCGTCGCGGACGGCGGCGGTGAGCACGTCG
>NZ_MUNH01000651.1:0-2368 GCF_002154615.1 Streptomyces recifensis | reverse complement strand
CCGCACGATGGACAGCCCGAGCCCCGAGCCGGGCTGGGAGCGCGCGTCCGCGGCCCGGTAGAACCGGTCGAAGATGCGCAGCAGGTCGACCTCGGCGACACCGGGCCCCCGGTCCAGCACCTCCACCCGGACCGTTCCCGCCGCCGCCCCGGTCACCCGCACCTCGATGGGCTCCGTCCCCTCGCGGTCGAACTTGGCCGCGTTCTCCACCAGGTTGGACAGCGCCCGCTGGAGCAGCCCGGGACGGCCCTCCGCGTACGTGTCGCCGCTCACCGCCAGCACGATCCGCCGCCCGGTACGGCGCCCCGCCAGCCCCACCACGTCCTCCGCCACGTCCGCGAGGTCGACCCGCTGCGGCGGCTCGGAGTCCGACTGCCCGGCGGCCAGGTCCACCAGCTCGTTGACCAGGTCGGTCAGCTCCCGCGCCTCCAGCGTCAGGTCCGCCACCAGGTCCTCCCGCGTCTCCGGCGGCAGCTCGTCGATCCGGCGCAGCAGCGAGATGTTCGTCCGCAGCGACGTCAGCGGGGTGCGCAGCTCATGGCCCGCGTCCTGCACCAGCCGCCGCTGGTCCTCCTCGGACTGGGCGAGCCGGCCCAGCATCCGGTCGAACGCGCGGCCGAGGCGCCCCACCTCGTCCGGCCCGGTGACCGGCACCTGGATGCCGAGGCGCCGGGTGCGGGCCACGTCCTCGGCGGCCGAGGTCAGCAGCACCAGGCGCCGGGTGATGCGGCGGGCCAGCCACCAGCCGAACAGTCCGGCACCCACCACCACGGCCGCCATCAGGATCAGCGTGCGCTGCTGGAGGGTGCGCAGCAGGTCCTCGGTGTCGCTGAACTCCTGCGCCACCTGCACCGCGCCCCGCCCCCGGCCGAGCGAGACGGTGGCCACCCGGAAGAGGTCCTCGCCGACCCGTACGTCCTTGTGCTCGGCCAGCTTCCCCGCGCCCGGCGCGCCCGCCACCTCGCGGTCGCGGGCGTTGACCGGCAGGCCGGGACTGCCGTGGTCCACGACCTCGCCGCCCGGCCCGAGCACCTGCACGTCCGTACGGGCGGGCCGCACCAGGTCGTGACCGGGCCGGGCGGAGGAGAAGTCCTCCGGGGTCATCGGGTGCTGCCGCACCTCGGCCTGGACGTCCCGCACGACCTGGGTGAACACCGACTGCTGGTCCACCCGGACCAGCCGCGCTGCCGAGCTGTACGACAGGATGCCGACCAGGATCGTGACGGCGGCGGTGACCGCAGCGAACGACACGGCGAACGTGGTGCGCAGCGAGCGCAGCCCGGTGCGGGAACCGCCCGGCAGCCGCCAGGTGCGGCCCACTACTCCTCCCGCAGCACGTACCCCACACCGCGCACGGTGTGGATGAGCTGCGGGGCGCCGGGCGCGTCCAGTTTGCGGCGCAGGTACCCGACGTAGACGGCGAGGTTCTTGGAGCCGGGGCCGAAGTCGTAGCCCCAGATGCGGTCGTAGATGGTGGCGTGGTCGAGCACGATGCCCGCGTTGCGCACCAGCAGCTCCAGCAGCTCGAACTCGGTGCGGGTCAGCTCCAGTTCACGCCCCGCCCGCCAGGCGCGGCGGGCCTGGAGATCCATGCGGATGCCCGCGCCCTCGATCTGCCGGTCGGAGAGCTGCGCGTCGCGCGCCGGGCCGGGCTCGTTCGCGGGGGCGGGGCTCGTGCGGCGCAGCAGGGCGCGCAGTCGGGCGAAGACCTCCTCGACGTCGAAGGGCTTGACCACGTAGTCGTCGGCGCCCGCGTCCAGGCCCGCGATCCGGTCGGCGGTCTCCACCAGCGCGGTGAGCATCAGGATCGGGGTGCGGTCGCCCTCGGCGCGCAGCACCCGGCAGACCTGGAGGCCGTCGATGCCGGGCATCATCACATCCAGCAGCAGCACGTCCGGCGGGGTGCGGTGGGCCTGCGCCAGCGCCTCGACGCCGTCGGCGACCGCCGTCACCGCGTAGCCCTCCAGGGTCAGAGCCCGCTCCAGGGCATGGCGGATGGCGCGGTCGTCCTCGGCGAGGAGCACGGTGGGGGGCGTGGTCTGGGGCACGGTGTGGGACACGCCCCCCAGTCTGCCAAGGGCGACGGCGCTCCGGCCGGGGCCCAGGGCTCGGGAGCGCCCTTTTTACCCGGCTCTCACCCCGTGCCGTCGACGTCCCGGCCCTCCCGCAGCCGGGCGATCCGCTCCTTGGTGAACTCCACCGTGCGCTGCATGTGCCCGATGATCACGGCGAGTTCGGTGTCGTCCAGCTCCCCGAAGATGCGCGACCAGTCGCCGGACAGCTCGTCCCAGACGCGCCGGAACTCCGCGATCCTCTCCGGTACGGGGATGACCAGCACCCGGCGCCGGTCGCCCGCGTCCCGGCGCCG
>NZ_MUNH01000064.1:371-2580 GCF_002154615.1 Streptomyces recifensis | reverse complement strand
GAGGCCGGCCTCCGCCACGCCCGTCCAGCCGGTGAGCACTGGTTCCAGGGTTTCCAGCGCACGGTCGGACAGGGTGGCGAAGCCGGTCGCCCACCCGGCGCGCAGCCACTTCTGGCCGCCGGCCACCACCACGTCCGCCGCGTCCCACGGCAGCTCGGCCGCGCCGAACGCCTGGATGGCGTCCACGACCAGCAGCCGGTCCGGCCCGATCGCCTCGCGCAGCCCCGCCAGATCCGCGCGGAACCCGGTACGGAAGTCCACCGCGCTCACGGACAGCGCCACGACGTCCTCGGTCAGCGCGGCCCGGACCAGCTCCGGGGTCACCCCGCCGCCGGGCTCGGGGTCGAGCCAGCGGGGCGTGACCCGGCCGAGCCCCGCGGTGCGGCGCCACGGGTAGTGGTTGGCGGGGAAGTCGCTGCGCGGGACGAGGACCGTTCCCTCCCGGATGCCGAGCGCCGCGTGAAAGAGGCCGGTGGACGCGTTCGGCAGCAGCACGGTGTGCGCGGCGTCACTCCCCGCGAGGCGGGCGGCGGTGTCCCGCGCGGTCGCCTCCGCACCCATCAGGCCGTCCACCGTGGTGTGGTCGGCGCGGGCGGACTCCGTCAGGGCCCGCGTGGTCGCGTCCACCACGTCCCGCGACGGCGGCCCGAACCGCGCGAAGTCGAGATACCCGGCCGGTGTGTCGAAGTGAGCTGCGTACGAAGTGAGCACGGGCTCATCCTCTCCGGTACGGGACGGGCCGGGCACCCCCGCCCCGCGGATGCCCGGCCCGTCCCCCCGCTCAGTGCCCGGCGGATTCCTCGGGGCGTGCCCGGCGCGGCAGGAGGAAGGCGAGCAGGAACGTCAGGACGAGCATCCCGTCCACGATCCACAGCACGGTCTTCATGACGGAGCCGAAGCCGCCCTTGAACGCCGACGTGGCGGTGGACTGGAGCGCGGCCGGTATCCGGGCGCCGTCCTGCGGTGAGGTGACGACCGACCGGGTGTCCTTCTCCAGTGTGGTGCAGGAGGCCGGGGTCGCGGCCGGGTCCTTGGCGACCGCGCGGTCCGAGGCGCAGGTCCGCAGATCCGCGACGATCCGGTCCTGGGCGGCCGGCGCGACATGGGCGGCGGTCAGCTGCCCGCGCAGACCGTCCGAGTGGTGGTCGACGGCGGTGGCGATGCCGCCGCCCAGCAGGCCGAAGAAGACGGTGCCGAGGATGGCCACGCCGAAGGCGCCCCCGAGCTGCTGGACCGCCGTCATGGTGCCGGACGCCGAACCCGTCTCGTGCTGCTCGACACTGGCCAGCACGATGTCGAAGAAGGGTGCCATCAGCAGGCCCATGCCGATACCCGTCACCAGCAGCGAGGGCAGGAGCTGCCAGGGGCCGACACCGCTGCCGGCGAGGTCCAGGGTCAGCCACACCGCGAACACGCCGAGCGCCATGACCAGCGCGCCGCCCTGGAGCACGGCACGGCCGAACCGGGTGACCGCCTGGGCGAGCCCGAAGCCGACGATCATGCCGCCCGACCAGGGCACCATCACCAGGCCCGCCTTCAGCGGCGAGTAACCGAGACCGATCTGGGTGTACAGGTTGAAGACCAGCATGAAGCCCTGCATGGCCGAGAAGAAGACCAGCCCGAGGATCATGCCGCCGCTGAAGCCGCGCTTGCGGAACAGGCTCACGACCACCAGCGGGTCCAGGCCCGCCCGGCTGCGCCGCGCCTCGTACACCGCGAAGGCGGCGAAGACGACGACCGAGGCGGCCATCATCACGAAGGTCCACACCGGCCAGTCGTACTCACGGCCCTGGACCAGCGGGAAGATGAGGAGCAGCGCGGCCAGGGAGACCAGGAGCATGCCGGGGATGTCGAGGCGGGGCTTGCTCTCGGAACGGGGCTTCGGCAGGTAGCGCACGGCCCCCAGCAGGGCGGCGGCGCCCAGCGGCAGGTTGATCAGGAAGATCATGCGCCAGCCGGTGCCGAAGTAGTCCGCGTCCACGAGCCAGCCCGCCAGGATCGGCCCGGAGACCGCGGACAGGCCCATGACCGGACCGAACATGCCGAACGCCTTCTGCGACTCCTTCGGCGGGAACATCTCCTTGATCATGCCGAGGCCCTGGGGCAGCATCACCGCGCCGAAGAGCCCCTGTATGACACGGGCGCCGATCAGCATCGCGGGCGACACCGACACCGCGCAGAGCAGCGAGCCCGCGGTGAAGCCGGCGGC
>NZ_MUNH01000064.1:0-293 GCF_002154615.1 Streptomyces recifensis | reverse complement strand
CGCCACCGGTAGGGCGCTGGTGAGTCAGTGGGCGTCTCGGCGGACGCGACACCGGTGGTGGACATCGAAAACTCCTCGCGGAAAGGGCCGTAGCCGGAGAACGCCGTTCACCGTAGCAGAACAGTGCTCACCCGGAGAACGCTGTTCATCAAGATATAGCGCAAGCTGGTGGCAAGGACAAGATATATCGCGTCAAGCAGCCGTGAGGTGCCCTGTGGACAATCGCGCCGGGAAACGGGCGTCCCCGCCGGCGAACCCCGCTCGCCACACGTGAACACTGTTCTCCGGCGGCC
>NZ_MUNH01000650.1:0-3843 GCF_002154615.1 Streptomyces recifensis | reverse complement strand
CCTGCCGTCCGTCAGCGCGGGCCGCGTGCGGTCACCGTGAACTGGGCGCCGTCCGGGTCCCGCAGGATCGCCTCCCGCTCGCTCTCGCTCAGCACGCTGCCGCCGTGCTTCTCGGCGCTGCGGGCGCAACGCGCCACGTCGTCGACCGAGAAGTGGATCTGCCAGTGCGGCCGCACCGAGGGGTCCGGGGCCGCCTCCACCGCGCCGGAGTCGATCCGCGCCACCACGGTGCCCTGGCTGCGCAGCACCACCTCGCCGCCCTCGTACTCGACCTCGCAGCCGCCCGCCTTCCCGGTGGCCCAGTCCAGCACCTCGCCGTAGAAGATCGCCGCGTCGAAGGCGTTGCGGGTGTGCAGGCGGATGAAGGCGGGGGCGGAGCGGCGCCAGGACTCCCAGTCGGAGAACAGCTCGCCCTGCCAGACGCCGAAGGTCGCCCCGTCCCGGTCGGCGAGCAGCGCGCCCCGGCCGGGCGGGAAGGACAGCGGGCCCACGGCCGCCGTGCCGCCCCGCTCCCGGACCCGCGCCACCGCCACGTCGGCGTCGGGGACGGCGAAGTACGGGGTCCAGGCCACCGCGGTCTGCCACATCCCGGCGACGGCGGCGATGCCGGCGATCGGCACGCCGTCCGCCAGCGCGATCCGGAAATGGTCGCCGAGGCGGGCGTCGCGCCAGCGCCAGCCCAGCACGGCGCTGTAGAACTCCTCGGTGGCGTCGAGGTCGCGGCTGGTCAGGCTCACCCAGCAGGGGGCACCGAAGACGGAGTGCGTCGAAACGGTGTCCTTCTTCTTCCTCAAGCCACCGCTGACGGATGTGTGGTGATTCATGACGGTCGCGTCCTGCTCTCGGGGCCCGGCGGCCACCGGTCTCGACCAGTGTCCGGCCGAAAGGGGGTCGGCTGCCTCCCGACTACCCCCCAGGAGGGCCCTGATGTGCGGTGACATCCCCCGGCCACCCAGCGCGTGCGGGTCGTCACGAACGCGGGCGGCTCTCGCCCGAAAGAGTGAAAGGTGCGGAGGTACGTGGGCTACGGGAGCCGGCTCAGCCCGACTCGGTGAGCAGTTCCTCGCGGAGCCGGTCGAAGCAGCCGCTCAGCAGCCGGGAGACGTGCATCTGCGATATGCCGAGCTGCTCCGCGATGCCGCTCTGCGTCATACCCCGGAAGAACCGCAGGTAGAGGATGGTGCGCTCCCGCTCGGGCAGTGCCGCCAGGCAGGGCTTCACGGCCGCCCGGTCCACCACCAGGTCGAAGCCGGGGTCCGGCTCGCCCAGGGAGTCACCGAGCGCGTAGCCGTCCGTGCCCGCCACGTCGGCGTCCAGGGACAGCGCGGAGAAGCACTCCAGCGCCTCCATGCCGGTGCGCACCTCGTCCTCGCTGAGCCGCGTGTGCGCCGCCAGCTCCGCCACGGTGGGCGGACGGCCGGGAATGGTCTGCGCCAGTTCCTTGCCGGCGCTGCGGACCCGGTTGCGCAGGTCCTGCACCCGGCGCGGCACGTGCAGGGTCCACATGTGGTCCCGGAAGTGGCGCTTGATCTCGCCGGTGATCGTCGGCACCGCGTACGCCTCGAAGGCCCGGCCGCGCTCGGGGTCGTAGTGGTCCACGGCCTTCACCAGGCCCAGGGCGGCCACCTGGTACAGATCCTCCAGGGACTCGCCGCGACCGCGGAACCGGACCGCGATCCGCTCGGCCATGGGCAGCCACAGCCGCACCAGCTCGTCCCGGAGCGCCGCGCGCTCGGGGCCCTTGGACAGTCCGGCGAGGCGCTCGAAGGCGTGGGCCGTGTCAGGGGCGTCGTCATGAGGGTGGGTTTTCGTGCTGCCAGTTACAGACATCGCGTGCACTTCTCTCGCGGGCTGGGACGACAGGCACATTCGGCACTGAAGTCCCTCTTCCCCAGTGTGCGGCAAAAACAAACAAACATGCCAATAAGGGACGAAACCCGTGTCGGTCTTGACCCGGTTTTGGACTGGGTGGCTCCATGGACGCGGGCCGTGAGAGGCGGTCGCCCGGAGTGATGTGCGGCACGCGCGCGAGCGGTGCCCGCGCACCCGCCCGGACGGTTTCTCCTGGGCACGGCTTGATCACCGAGCGAAGCGGGCGAACCGCCTGGCCATGTGGCATTCCGCTCATTTGACAGTGTGCTGAGCACACGGATAGACAGCAGCTCGCGGATGGTCGAGAGGGGCACTGTGTACGAGCCGAACGTGGTCGGTGACTGGCAGGAATACGGCGAGCACGCCGGCCTGCGGGTCCGCGTCCATCGTCTGGAGACGGCCGAGCCGCCCCGGGGGCGTGACGACGCCGCGGCCGGGCTGACGTACTTCAGCGTCCGGGTGACGATCGAGAACCGCGGCACCCGCCCGTGCAGCGTCCAGCTCGAGGACGGTCAGATCGACGTCCGGGTCGGCGCCGACGGCGAGGGCGCCTTCATCGACTGGCGCAACTCGCAGTTCATCGAGGGCTTCGACGTGTACCCGCTGCGCCGGGCCACCGCCGTCGTCCACGCGGCCGCCGCCGAGGACGCGCTCACCCATGTGGACGTCCAGGTCCATCTGCGGGTGGACGACGAGTGGACCGACCGCAGGCTGTGGGCCGGCGGCATCGGCCTCACCGAGACCGCCCAGGTGGCCACCGCCGCGGCCTGCGGGCCGGACAGCCTGGCGCACCAGCTCACCGCGTACCTGGAGGAGCGGACCGAACCCGGCACCGCCTGACGGGCGCCGGGCCGGCCCGCGAGAGGGTCAGGCGTTCGGGTCGAAGGGGATTCCGGCCGGCTTCGCCGACGCCAGGTGCGAGGCGAAACTCGCGTCCTTCAGGCCGAAGTTGGCGCTGCCGAAGTCATACGTGCTCAGCTTGTCGCGCAGACCGGGCGGGTAGCCGTCCCAGCCGACCAGCGCCGGGTACTGCCAGGTGTGCTTGTGGTTCTCCGGCGGTTCGTCGCCCGTGCCGGCCAGCCGGAAGCAGTGCGTGCCGATGCCGTCCTTGTGGTAGACGACCTTGGCGTGCGTGCCCTCGAAGCGGACCTCGGAGGCCGGGTGCACGGTGAAGGAGCCGTGGTTGGACGTCGACACGTACCGCGTCTGCCCGTCCTGCACCCACACCACCACGTGTTCCCAGTCGTTGCGGTGGCCGCCGATGCTGGTGCCGGGCAGGGCCTGGTCCTTCTCGAAGTACAGGCCGTACAGGTAGCCGCACCAGCCGTTGTTGCACTTGGCGCGCGAGTAGCCGTTGGTGTTGTCCAGGTCGGAGGCGTCACGGCAGTTGCCGTTGAGCGCGCCGGTCGGGTTCAGGCCGGGGTTGATCGTGCCGTCGGGGCCGATCGCGGGCGTCGAGT
This sequence comes from Streptomyces recifensis, assembly GCF_002154615.1. Lineage (NCBI taxonomy): Bacteria > Bacillati > Actinomycetota > Actinomycetes > Kitasatosporales > Streptomycetaceae > Streptomyces > Streptomyces recifensis. Next base: position 511 of record NZ_MUNH01000650.1, on the reverse strand, counting down.
AGCAGCCGTCGGTGTCGTAGTCGAAGGCGGGCTGGTACCTCAGCTCCTCGGCCGTGGCGTTGACCGGCAGGGCGAGCGGGGGAGCGGCGAAGGCCGCGGCCGGGAAGGCGATCACGAGGGTGGCGGCGCCGGTGAGCACGGCGAGCCATCTGCCGCGCCGTCGGCGGGACGGGGACGAACCCACTTCAATCTCCAACTGCGTTGAGGGACAGGGCAGTTCAGCATCCCGGCCGGAGGGCCCGCTGTGAAGCCGTCCCACCTGTCCCCCAGGTGAAATCCTGTCAGCCGCGCGCTCAGAGGTCCTCGGGGAGGTCCGCCGCCGAGTCCTCGGGGGCGAGATCCGGGCGCAGGCGCAGCCAGCTCGGCTGGCGCAGCAGCCCCGCCCGCGTCCGGGTGCTGAAGCCGACCTCGCCGACCAGCCGGGGCAGCACCCAGCGCGCCCCCGGAAGCCGGGGCTCGGGATCGAAGGGGCACCGTTCGCTCGCCGATGCCGCGAGCCGGGCCGCCAGCT
>NZ_MUNH01000649.1:0-7107 GCF_002154615.1 Streptomyces recifensis | reverse complement strand
GGGCGCCGGTGGCGTCCAGCAGGTCGAGGCCCAGGTGGTGGGTGGTCGCGTGACGCCCTTCCAGCAGACCCGCCATGGCCAGGACGAGCGAGCCGCCGCAGACGGCGGCGACCGTGATGCGCGGATCGGCCACGGCCCGCTTCAGGAGCGCCGGGAGCCCCGTGCTCAGCGTGCGGCCCAGCAGCACCGGGATGAACTCGTCCTGCTTCCCCTCACCGGCACCCGCGTCCTCCGCCGGAACCTCGCCGGGTTCGCCCACCCGGCCGGAGGCGCCGGGCACCACGAGCAGGTCCGCGCGCTCCAGGTCGACGGCGCCCGTGGCGCGCAGCGACAGCCCGCCGGTGCCGCTGATCACCTCACGAGGGCCTTCCGCGGAGACCAGCTCGACGGTCACCGTGCCGTCCGACGCCGAGCCGCCGGCGTACAGCACCTCGTAGGGAGCGATCACATCGAGTGGGTCGAAGCCGTCGAACAGGACGATCTGGACGTGCATGAAGGTTCCCTCGGGTCGTTCTCCTGCGGACACCCGAAGTCAACCGGCTGCCGCCCGGCTCGCCCAGTGGCACTTGTGACAGGCTTCGACGGGAAAGTGCCAAAGGCTTCCGGCGGGCTCGGAACGCCGCTGAGGATGGGCTTTCCGGAGAGGCAGCGGCGCCGTCCCAGGCGGCGGAAGGGTACGTTCTTGCCATGCACACCGTCGCCGTCCTCGCGCTGGACCAGGTGATCCCGTTCGACCTGTCGACCCCGATCGAGGTGTTCTCCCGGACCCGCCTGCCGGACGGGCGGCCCGGCTACCAGGTCCGGGTGTGCGCCGAGCGCGAGGAGATCGACGCCGGAGCCTTCGCCGTGCGCGCTCCCTGGGGGCTGGAGGGTCTCGCCGGCGCGGACACGGTCGTCGTTCCTGGTGTCGCGGAGCCCACCGCCCCGCTCTCCCCCGCCGTGCGGGACGCGCTGCGGGCGGCCGCCGCCGCGGGGACGCGGATCGCCTCCATCTGCGTGGGCACCTTCCCCCTGGCGGCGACCGGGCTACTCGACGGCCTGCGTGTCACGACCCACTGGGGTGCGGCCGCTCTCCTGGCCGCCACCCACCCGGCCCTGGACGTCGACCCGGACGTCCTCTACGTCGACAACGGCCAGTTCCTCACCTCGGCGGGCGCGGCCGCCGGCCTGGACCTGTGCCTGCACATGATCCGCCGTGACTACGGCTCGGCCGTCGCCGCCGACGCGGCCCGCCTGTCGGTGATGCCTCTCGAACGGGAGGGCGGTCAGGCTCAGTTCATCGTCCACGACCACGTGCCGACACCGCACGGCTCCGAGCTGGAGGCGCTGCTCACCTGGCTGCGGGAGAACCTGGCCCGCGACCTAACCCTCACCGACATCGCCGAGCGCGCCGGAACCAGCACCCGCACCCTGATCCGCCGCTTCCGCGACCAGACCGGCACCACCCCGCTGCAATGGCTGCACCGCGCCCGCATCCGCCAGGCGCAGCACCTGCTGGAGACCACGGCCCACTCCGTCGAACGCATCGGCCATCAGGTCGGCTTCGCGTCCCCGACCACCTTCCGCGACCGTTTCAAGCGCACCACCGGCGTCAGCCCTCAGACCTACCGGCGCACGTTCGCCTGAACCAGCGACTCGGCTCCACCCCGCACCGCGCGCCGGTGAGGAGCCGCCGGCCCTCAAATCTCGGATGCCGACTCGCGAACCATCACGGCGTGTACGCGCGTGCGCAGCCAGCGGTGCAGCCGGTCGTGCGTGTTGCGCGGATGCCAGGCCATGCCGATGTCGGCGGCGGGGAGGGTGAGCGGGATCGGGAAAGTGGTCAGCTCCAGCGCTTCGGCGGCCCGGCGGCCGAGCACGGCCGGGCACATGCACACCAGTCCCGCTCTCTGAGCGAGATGGAGTGACTCGGCGAAGGTGGGCACCACCGCCACCACCCGCCTGCGGAGACCGAGTTCGGCGAGGTGTGCGTCGATCGGGCCGTACGCCCGGCCGCTTCGGGAGATGGCGACATGGTCTGCTGCCGCGAACTGCTCCGGCGTCACGTGCGCTGACGTGCTCAGCGGATGGCCGCGGTGCACCGCGGCGACGAAGACGTCCGCCGCCAGTGCCTCGACCTCGATCTCGCGCTCGTGACGGCTGACGTCGCCGATCTCCAGGTCGATCAGCCCCTCCCGAAGGGCGGGCACCGCCTCCATGCTCTCCGGGTGCAGCCGGACGGTGAGGCCCGGCGCCGAGCTCCGCAGGTCCTGCAGCAGCGCGGGCGTGAAGGTCATGGACAGCGCGTCGCTGATCTGGAGGTCGAAGGCCCGGACCGCGGTCGCGGGATCCGCGTCCTGCGGAGGCTCGAAGAGGGCCCTGGCACGCGCGGCGATCGTCCGGACCTCGCTGCTCAGTTCCAGCGCCCGCGCGGTGGGAACGAGGTGCCGTCCGGCGCGGACGAAGAGCGGATCGCCGAAGACCCGTCGCAGCCGTCCGAGCGTCCTGCTCATCGCCGGCGCGGAGGTGTGCAGTCGTTCGGCCGCGCCGGTGACACTGCCCTCGGTGAGCAGGGCGTCGAAGCCCCGGATCAGGTTCAGATCGACGTTGTCCATCCCCCGATTATCACCTTCGATAACGATGGTGCCCACAGCATGCACTTGTCGATATCAGGGGGGCGCCATAGCGTCGCTTTCGAGCACCCGCCGGCCATCCCGCACCGGCCGGAGAAGGGGCGCGGAATGCGCCGTCACATCAGGAGGACCACCCATGCGCGTCATAGTGGCCGGAGGCGGAATCGTCGGACTCACCACCGCGATCGCCCTGCACCAGGCAGGCATCGAGGCGGTGGTGTGCGAGCAGGCTCCCGAGATCCGGGCAGCGGGTGCGGGGCTCGGGATATGGGCCAACGCCATGGCCGTCTTCGATGAGCTCGGCCTCGGTGACCGGGTCAGGGGCATCGCCGAGCCGACCGAGATGTACTTCCGTGATCCGGCCGGGAAGTTGATCGACCCGCCCGGCTTCTCGAAGGACGATCACCGTTACCTGCTGGCCCGGCGCCCAGAGCTGAACGCGCTGCTTGCGCGGACCGTGGGCAGGGACGACATCCGGCTGGAATCCCGCGTCGTCGGCTACGACGAACACGACGCGGGAGTAGCGGTCCGTTTCGAGGGCGGAAGCAGAGCCGAGGCGGACCTCCTGGTGGGTGCCGACGGCGCGTACTCGGTCGTCCGGTCCCAACTGGTGCCGGGCAGCGACGCGATCGCCCACGAGGGCCACCACGCCTGGCGCTCGGTCGTCACGCCGCCCGAAGGCGTCACTGTCGACCGGAGCGTCATCGTGCTGGGCGAGCAGCGCACCCGCGGCGGGTACGTCCCCACCGGCGACGGCACGGTGTACTGGCTGATCAATCAGTTCGGCTCGCCGGCGCTCCACGGCACCCCCAGGGAGCAGGCGCGCGAACGAGCCGAGTTCCTCGACACCACGGGCTGGAACCCGGTACTGCCCGCGCTCGTCGAGTCGACCCCCGACGACAAGATCTTGTACAACCAGATCATGCTCGTCCCCCCGCTGTCGCGCTGGGTGTCGAACCGTGTGGCCCTGGTCGGTGACGCCGCACACGCGCTGTCGCCGCACATCACCGCCGGCGCGTCCCTGGGAGTGGAGGACGCGCTGCTGCTCGCCCGGCTGCTCGCCCGGGCCGAGGAAGTACCCTCAGCGCTCGCTGCCTACGAGCGGGACCGGCTGCCGCACTACGCCACGGTCGACGAGTTGTCCAAGCGGGTGGAGGACTCCACGACCCCGGAGGAGTTCGCCACGAACTACGTGGCCTTCAGCCACTGGATGCTCACCCGATGAGTCCGGGGTGCGTTCCGGAGGAGGATCCCCGAAGCGCACCCCGCGTACGACGCGTCAGCGGGCGTCCGTGAAGGTCTCCCCCCGCTCCGCCTTCTCCAGCAGCAGCGCCGGAGGAGTGAAGCGGGCACCGTAACGCTCGGCCAGTTCGCGCGAGCGGGCCACGAAGCCGGGCAGGCCGCCCTTGTAGCCGTTGATGTACTGGAGGACGCCGCCGGTCCAGCCGGGGAAGCCGATGCCGAGGATGGAGCCGATGTTGGCGTCGGCGACCGAGGTGAGGACGCCCTCCTCGAGGAGACGGACGGTGTCGAGGGCCTCGGCGAAGAGCATGCGTTCCTGCATGTCCTCGAAGGGGATCTCGTGCCCCGGCTTGGTGAAGTGCTCGCGCAGGCCCGGCCAGAGGGTGGTGCGCCTGCCGTCCTCGTAGTCGTAGAAGCCGGCGCCGCCGCTGCGGCCGGGGCGGTGGAACTCGTCGACCAGGCGGTCCACGACCTCGTCGGCGGGATGCGGGGTCCAGATGCCGCCCGCCTCCTCCACGGCACGGCGGGTCTCCGCGCGGATCTTGCGCGGGAGGGTCAGGGTCAGCTCGTCCATGAGGGAGAGGACCTTGGCCGGGTAGCCCGCCTGGGCCGCGGCCTGCTCCACCGAGGCGGGTTCGATGCCCTCGCCGACCATCGCGACGCCCTCGTTGATGAAGTGGCCGATCACCCGCGAGGTGAAGAAGCCGCGCGAGTCGTTGACCACGATCGGCGTCTTGTTGATCTGCCGGACCAGGTCGAAGGCGCGGGCCAGCGCCTCGTCCCCGGTGCGCTCGCCCTTGATGATCTCGACCAGCGGCATCTTGTCGACCGGCGAGAAGAAGTGCAGCCCGATGAAGTCACTCTGCCGCTCGACGCCCTCGGCGAGCGCGGTGATGGGCAGCGTGGAGGTGTTGGAGCAGAGCAGCGCGTCGGGCTCGACGACGGACTGGATCTCCTGGAACACCTTGTGCTTGAGCGCGGTGTCCTCGAAGACCGCCTCGATCACCGCGTCGCAGCCCGCGAGGTCGGCCGCCTCGGCGGCCGGAGTGATCCGGGCCAGCAGGGCGTCGGCCTTCTCCTGGCTGGTGCGGCCCTTGGCGACGGCCTTGGCGCACAGCTTCTCGGAGTAGCCCTTGCCCTTGGCGGCCGCCTCCAGCGAGACGTCCTTGAGGACGACCTCCAGGCCGGCGCGGGCGCAGGAGTAGGCGATGCCGGCGCCCATCATGCCCGCGCCGAGCACGGCCACCTTGCGGACCTTGCGCGGCTCGATCCCCTGGGGCCGGTTGGCGCCGGAGTTGACGGCCTGGAGGTCGAAGAAGAACGCCTGGATCATGTTCTTCGCGGTCTGCCCGGCGGCCAGCTCCACGAAGTACCGCGCCTCGATGACCTGCGCGGTCTCGAAGTCGACCTGGGCGCCCTCGACCGCGGCGGCGAGGATGTTGCGCGGCGCCGGGTAGGGCGCGCCGGCCGTCTGCTTGCGCAGCGAGGCGGGGAAGGCGGGCAGGTTGGCGGCGAACTTCGGGTTGGCCGGGGTACCGCCGGGGATCTTGTAGCCGGGCTCGTCCCAGGGCTGCCGCGACTCGGGATGGGCGTCGATGAAGGCGCGGGCCCGCGCGGTCAGCTCCTCCGGCGTCTCCACCACCTCGTGCACGAGCCCGTTGTCCAGCGCGCGGCGCGGGTTGTACTGGGTGCCCTGGAGCAGCACCTTCAGCAGCGCGTCGGTGATGCCGAGCAGCCGCACGGTACGGGCGACACCGCCACCGCCGGGGAGCAGGCCGAGGGTGACCTCGGGGCAGCCGATGCGGGAGCCGGGGGCGTCGAGGGCGATCCGGTGGTGGCAGGCGAGGGCGATCTCGAAGCCGCCGCCGAGGGCCGCGCCGTTGATCGCGGCGACCACGGGCACACCGAGCGTCTCGATGCGGCGCAGGTTCCGCTTGATGGCCAGGCCGCCGTCGAAGAGGTCCTGGGCGGTCTCGGGGGTGACCCGGATCAGGTCGCGCAGGTCGCCGCCCGCGAAGAAGGTCTTCTTCGCCGAGGTGAGGACGACGCCGCGGATCGAGTCCCTCTCGGCCTCCAGCCGGTCGGTGATCACGGCGAGGGACTCGCGGAACGCCTGGTTCATGGTGTTCGCGGACTGGCCGGGGTCGTCGAGGACGAGGGTGACGACACCGGTGTCGTCCTGCTCCCAGCGGATGGTGGTGCTCTCGGTCATGACAGTCGTCTCCGTAGAAGTCGCTTGGTTCCGCTGGGAGTTCAGACGCGCTCGATGATCGTGGCGATGCCCATGCCGCCGCCGACGCACAGGGTGGCCAGGCCGTACCGCTTGTCCTGGCGCTCCAGTTCGTCCACGAGGGTGCCCAGGATCATCGCGCCGGTGGCGCCGAGGGGGTGGCCGAGCGCGATGGCGCCGCCGTTGACGTTGACCTTGTCCAGGGACAGGCCCATGTCCTTGACGAAGCGGAGGACGACGGCGGCGAACGCCTCGTTGATCTCGACCAGGTCGATGTCGTCGATGGTCAGTCCGGCCTTGGCGAGCGCCTTGCGGGTGGCGGGTGCGGGGCCGGTGAGCATGATGGTGGGCTCGGAGCCGGAGACGGCGGCGGAGACGATCCGGGCGCGGGGGCTGAGCCCGTACCGCTCCCCCACCTCGCGGGAGCCGATGGCGACCAGGGAGGCGCCGTCCACGATGCCGGAGGAGTTGCCCGCGTGGTGGACGTGGTCGATCTTCTCCACCCAGTGGTACTTCTGCAGCGCGACCGCGTCGAATCCGCCCAGCTCGCCGATGTCGGCGAAGGAGGGCTTGAGACCAGCGAGGGAGTCGGCGGTGGTGCCGGGGCGGAGGTGCTCGTCGTGGTCGAGGACGGTCAGGCCCGCGCGGTCCTTGACCGGGACCACCGAGCGCTCGAAGCGGCCCTCCTTCCAGGCGTTGGCGGCACGCTCCTGGGACAGGGCCGCGTACTCGTCGACGTCGCGGCGGCTGAAGCCCTCGATGGTGGCGATGAGGTCGGCGCCGATGCCCTGCGGGACGAAGTTGGTGGCGAGGTTGGTCATCGGGTCGTTGAACCAGGCGCCGCCGTCCGAGGCCATCGGCACCCGGGACATCGACTCGACACCGCCCGCCAGCACCAGGTCCTCCCAGCCGGAGCGGACCTTGGCGGCGGCCGTGTTGACGGCCTCCAGACCCGAGGCGCAGAAGCGGTTCTCCTGTACGCCCGCCACGGTGTCCGGCAGTCCCGCGGCGACGGCGGCGATC
>NZ_MUNH01000648.1:0-1339 GCF_002154615.1 Streptomyces recifensis | reverse complement strand
ACCTTGGCGGAGGGGCCCGCGCCCGGCCGGGCCCCTCCGCCAAGGTCGCCGTCCCGGTGCTGTTACTGGCGCTGGTCTGTTACGCCGTCGGCTTCTGGGCCCTGACCCGCGTCTGAGACCGCCGAGCCAGCAGCGTCCACGCCCCCAGCCCCAGCAGCAGCGCCGTACCGCCGCCCAGCCCGCCGTACGCCAGCACCCGCATCGTCGGATCACTGCCCCCGGTGCCCCTGCCCGGAGCCGGCCCCCAGTCGCCCGTGCTCACGGAGAAGAGGTCCGCCGGCTCGGTGCGCCCCCGGTACTTCGGGCCGGCGTGGGCGGTCCCGTCCAGCCGTACCCGGAGCGTCACTCCGAAGGGGCCCGTGCCGAAGGAGTCCGCCAGGCGTTCGCTGAGGTGCAGGACCACGTAGTAGTCCCCCGCGAACCGCACCCCGTTCTCGCCGCTCGGCACCGCATAGCGGTTGGCGTACTCCACCGGCGGGACCGGAGCCAGGGACACCGCGTGGCGGGTGCCGGTGTAGCCGAGGGCCGCGTCGTCCACGGGGGCGCGGGCCGGGTTGAGGAGGGAGAGGGTGAGGGCACCGCCGACGTAGCCTTGGCCGGTGGCGGCAGACAGTTCCGCGCCGGCGTGCACCTGGCGGCCCCAGTCGACCGGCACCCGGTAGAAGACGGTGTCGCCGGGGGCCAGGCGGGTGCGCCAGACACCCTGGCCGAGCAGGCGGGCGGAGGAGAAGCCCTCACCTCCCTTTCTCTCGCGCGGGGCGTCGCCGGGCGGCTGGGGCGTGGCGGAGTTCCAGGCGCCGGGCGGCGTGGTGGGGCCGGTGGCGGCGAGCCCCGGTTCGGTGGCGGGGGCCAGTTCCAGGTCCCAGCGGCCGGGGTCGGAGTTCTTGGCGTCCAGCCGCTCCACCAGGAGGTAGTACACGGCCGCGCTCTGGCACAGCGACTTGCCGGTGTCCCGCTGCCCGACGGCCGTGACGGGCCGGGGGCTGAGTCCGGCGCCGAAGGACGCGGAGGAGTAGAAGCAGGGGTTGCCGTCTGCGTCCTGGAGCGAGACCCGTATGCCGTCCGTGGCGGCGACGGTCGCGCCGCGCGGGGGGACGGCCGTGACCGGGACGTAGGCGTTCGCCGTGGCGGTGAGCGGGAGCCGGTAGTAGAGCCGGCCGTGCGCGGGGAGCGAGCTGCGGTAGGTGTGACCGGGCACCAGCGTCCGGGCCCCGGCGGTGTCCGGAGACCCGGCGAGGTTCTGGGCGCCCGGCGTGAAGGCGTATCCGTCCGGGGCGGCCACCGCGGGTGTCCCGGCGAGGGCCCACACCACGGCCCCCGCGCACAGCCCCCGTACCGC
>NZ_MUNH01000647.1:0-5178 GCF_002154615.1 Streptomyces recifensis | reverse complement strand
TTTCGAATCCGTCCGGCCCTCCCGAGCAGCGGGACCTGTGGCCCGGCCCGCCCCGGCGCCGTGGCATCATCGGCCGGGGTTCCGTCGGAGGAAGGGTCGCGCGGCGTGATGGAGAGCATTCCCGGGGTGTCCGGCCGGGCCGGGGCGCTGCTCGACGGCGTCTCCGTGGAGATGACCGGGAAGGACGTGCCCCGGCTGGAGGAGGCGCGGGCCTCGCTGGACGGCGGGACCCGCATCAACGTCACCTACCTCGCGGGCGAGGACGCCGGCATGCGGCTCGCGGCCGCGCGGTCGGTGCGGGAGCACGGGTTCGTGCCGGTGCCGCACCTGTCGGCACGGCGGCTGCCCTCCAGTGCCGAGCTGGAACGTTTCCTCGACCAGCTCGCCGAGGCGGGCGCCGTGGACAACGTGTTCGTGGTCGGCGGCGACCCCGCCCGTCCCGAGGGCCCCTACGAGGACGCGCTCTCCGTGATCCGTGGCGGGCTGCTCCAGCGGTACGGCGTACGGCACGTCGGCATCTGCGGCTACCCGGAGGGGCACCCGGCGATCGGCGACGACGCGCTGTGGTCCGCGCTCACCGGCAAGGCGGCCGCGATCGCGGAGGCGGGGCTCGCGGGCGACGTCATCACCCAGTTCGGCTTCGACGCCGAGGCCGTCCTCACCTGGCTGGAGGCCCTGCGCGAGCGCGGGGTGCACCTCCCGGTACGGGTCGGCGTACCCGGCCCGGCCGGGGTGCGGCGGCTGCTCGGGTACGCGACGCGCTTCGGGGTCGGCACAGGGGCCTCCGTCGCCCGCAAGTACGGTCTCTCGCTGACCAACCTCATGGGCACGGCGGGCCCCGACCGCTTCCTGGACGACCTGGCCGGCGGCTACGACCCGTCCCGCCACGGCGCCGTCAAACTGCACTTCTACACCTTCGGCGGGCTCCGGACGACCGCCGAGTGGATCACCCGGTACCGGCAGGAACGCGGCTAGGGCCTCGCGGCCGGGCCTGAGGTCGGCCGCCTCGCGGCGATGTCCCGACGGTCGCAGGCTTGGAGGTGACGGAAGCAGGCCGCCGCCGCGTCACGCCGAGCCCGGCAGTGCCGCTCGTGGGGGCCCGCACACCCACCCCTCCGCGACGGCGACGGACGTACCCGGCCCTCGCTCCGCAGGGGAACGGCTTTGGGACGCGAAGTGAGGCGATCGCATGGACCAGGCTCCCGAGGTGGCCGTGATAGGAGCCGGCATCGTCGGACTCTCCACCGCTTACGCACTGGCCGAATGCGGAGTGACCGCGCGGGTCTACGAACGCGGCGTTCCGGGCCACGGGCAGTCCAGTGGCCAGTCCCGCATATTCCGCCACGCGCACGACGACCCCCGTATGGTCGAGCTGACCCGCCAGGGCCGCGCCGTATGGGACGAGTGGTCCGAGCGGTTGGGGGCCGAACTGATCTCCGGGGACGGCGTGGTCGCCCTGGGCAGCCCCGTACCGCGACGGCTGCGCATCCTGGAGGAAGCCGGCGGCATACCGGTCCGGAGTGTGGACAGCGCCGAGCTGCACGCCCGCATGCCGCTGCTCGCCGACTACCACGGTCCCGCCATGCTCGACGAGGGCGGCGGCGCCATCCGGACCCGCCTCGCGGTCGAGAAACTGGCCGACGCGCTGGGTGACTCCGTGGTCACCGACGAGGTCATCTCGCTCCACCCGACGGACCGCGGCACGGTGGAGGTGCTCAGTGCCGTCGGCCGCGAGGAGTACGCGACGGCCGTGGTCTGCGCGGGTCTGGGCACCGCGCGGCTGGCGCGCACCGTCGGGCTTTCGCTCCCCGTACAGCCGGCCGCCCACGTCCGCCTCACCTTCCAGGTCAAAGGTGAGCCCCCGGAGCGGGTCGCCTGCCTGCAGGACAGCAGCGGCGAATTCGGGGAGGTCGGCGTCTACGCGGTCCCCTATCCGGGCAACAGCCGGTACGCGGTGGGCCTCAGTCAGACGGTCGAGGTGCGGGAGGACGGCAGCTTCGCGGACCCCGCGGCACTGGCGGAACTCAGCGACCGCGCCCACGCGTACGTCACCCGCGCCCTGCCCGGCCTCGAACCCGAGCCCGTCGAGCACCTCCACTGCTGGGTGACGAGCCTGCCGTGGAGCGAGGACGGCATGGCGGTCTGGGAAGCCGGCAGCATCTTCTTCGCCGCCGGGCACAACCTGTTCAAGCAGGCACCACGGCTGGGCCGGGCGCTGGCCGCCGCGGCCACGGGCGAGGAACTCGAGGCGGACCTGCGCCCGGCGGCGGCACTCGGCCGGCCCCACTGAACACCGGCAGACGCGACTGCCCCCTCCAGTGATCCGGACCGACCGCCTGCCCGCCTCCGACGTGCATGTCGGAAACTCGCCAGCCACCGGTGCCGCCCTGCCCGATGCTTGAGGCATGCGGAACGCGACCAGCAGCAGCCGGGCCCCCTCCTTCGACCGGGAGCACTGCGTGCACGCCGTCCAGTCCAAGGACGCCCGGTTCGACGGCTGGTTCTTCACCGCCGTGCTCACCACGCGCATCTACTGCCGCCCGAGCTGTCCCGCGGTGCCCCCCAAGGCCGAGAACATGACCTTCTACCCGAGCGCCGCCGCCTGCCAGCGCGCAGGGTTCCGCGCATGCAAGCGCTGCCGCCCCGACGCCACCCCCGGCTCCCCGGAGTGGAACCACCGCGCCGACCTGGTCGCCCGCGCCATGCGGCTCATCGCGGACGGGGTCGTGGACCGGGAGGGGGTACCCGGACTCGCCGCCCGGCTCGGTTACTCCGCCCGCCAGATCGAGCGCCAGCTTCTCGCCGAACTCGGCGCCGGGCCCCTCTCCCTGGCCCGCGCCCAGCGTGCCCAGACCGCGCGGCTGCTGATCGAGACCACCGCGCTGCCGATGGCGGAGGTCGCCTTCGCCGCCGGGTTCTCCTCGATCCGCACCTTCAACGACACCGTCCGCGAGGTCTTCGCGCTCGCCCCGTCCGAGCTGCGCGCCCGCGCACCCCGCGCCCGGTCGGCCGGAACCGCGGGCACGCTCACGCTCCGGCTGCCGTTCCGGGCCCCGCTGAATCCCGGCAACCTCTTCGGGCACCTCGCCGCCACCGCCGTACCCGGCGTGGAGGAGTGGCGGGACGGCGCCTACCGGCGCACGCTGCGGCTGCCGTACGGGCACGGCGTCGTCGCCCTCACGCCCGGGGCGACGCACGTCGGCTGCCGGATCGCGCTCAGCGATCTGCGCGACCTCACCGTGGCCATCACCCGGTGCCGGAGGCTGCTCGACCTGGACGCCGACCCGGTGGCCGTGGACGAGCGGCTGCGCGCCGACCCGCTGCTCGCCCCGCTGGTGGACGCCGGGCCGGGGCGCCGGGTGCCGCGCACGGTCGACGAGGCGGAGTTCGCCGTACGGGCGGTGCTCGGGCAGCAGGTGTCCACGGCCGCCGCCCGTACGCACGCCGCGCGGCTGGTCACCGCCCACGGCAAGCCGCTGGACGACCCCGAGGGCGGGCTCACCCATCTCTTCCCCGACCCCGACGCGCTGGCCGCCGTGGACCCCGGGACCCTCGCCATGCCGCGCAGCCGCCGCGCCACGCTGACCACGCTGGCCGGCGCCCTCGCGGACGGCACCCTGAACCTGGGTGTGGAGGCCGACCGGGCCGAGGCCCGCGCCCGGCTGCTGGAACTGCCCGGTTTCGGCCCCTGGACCGCCGACGTCGTCGCCATGCGCGCCCTCGGCGACCCCGACGCCTTCCTCCCGACCGACCTGGGCGTCCGGCGTGCCGCCCGGTCCCTGGGCCTGCCCGCCACCCCGGCAGCGCTCACCGCCCGCGCGGAGGCATGGCGGCCCTGGCGGGCGTACGCCGTGCAGTACCTGTGGGCGACCGACAGCCACCCGATCAACTTCCTCCCGGCCTGAAGGACTTCCCGTGCGACACCACACCGTGACCGACAGCCCCTACGGGCCGCTGACCCTCGTCGCGGACGCCGACGACGCCCTGTGCGGCCTGTACATGACCGACCAGCGGCACCGCCCGGCCCACGACACCTTCGGCCCGCGCGACGACAGCCGGCGGGTCTTCGGAGAGACCCGGGAGCAGTTGGCGGCCTACTTCGCCGGTGAGACCCGGCGGTTCACCGTCCGGCTCGGTCTGCACGGCACACCGTTCCAGCGCAGGGTGTGGGACCAGCTCACCGAGATCCCCTACGGGCAGACCCGGAGCTACGGCCAACTCGCCCTCGCCCTCGGCACTCCGGGCGCCTCCCGGGCGGTCGGCCTCGCCAACGGCCGCAACCCGGTCGGCATCATCGTCCCCTGTCACCGCGTGGTCGGCTCCGACGGCAGCCTCACGGGCTACGGCGGCGGCCTGGACCGCAAGCGGCGGCTGCTGGCCTTCGAACGCGGCTCGGAGCGGGCCGAGGAAGGGGTGCTCTTCTAGGGCCGTCAGCCCGAGGGCACGAGGCTCCGCAGCAGCGCCGGCAAGGCCGTGCCGATCGGCTCGCGCACCACTTCGTCCGCGAGGTCGTCGTACGGGGTCGGCTCGGCGTTGACGATGATCAGCCGGGCGCCGTGGTCCGCCGCGACCCCGGCCAGCCCGGCGGCGGGCTGCACCTGGAGGGTGCTGCCCACGGCGACGAACACCGAGCACGCCTTGCTGATCGCCAGCGCCTCGCCGAGGACCACCGGGTCGAGGTTCTCGCCGAACATCACCGTCGCCGACTTCAGGATGCCGCCGCACGCCAGGCACAGCGGGTCGTCCTCGCCCGCCTCGACCCGCGCCAGCGCGTCCGCCATCGAGCCGCGCACCTTGCACCGGGTGCACACCACACTGCGGGCGCTGCCGTGCAGCTCCAGCACCTTGCGGTCGGGCAGTCCGGCCCGCTGGTGCAGGCCGTCCACGTTCTGGGTGAGGACCCGTACGGGAACCCCTGCGCGTTCCAGCTCGGCGACCGCCAGATGCCCCGCGTTCGGCTCGGCGCGCAGGGTCTGCTGGGAGCGCCGCATCCGCCAGGACCGCCGGCGGATCTCGGGGTCGCCCATGTAGTACCCGTAGGTGACGAGCTTCTCCGCCTCGGGGTCCCGGCGCCACAGCCCGTTGGGCCCGCGGTAGTCGGGGATGCCGGAGTCGGTGGAGATTCCCGCGCCGCTGAGCACGGCGACCAGAGGCTTGCTCATGCTCCCGAGGCTAGGC
>NZ_MUNH01000646.1:0-4727 GCF_002154615.1 Streptomyces recifensis | reverse complement strand
ATCCCGCCCGCGCCGAGCCGCGCGGCCAGCCGGTATCCCCCCACCGCGACCGGATCGTCCGCCTGAAGCGGCCGGAAGGCCTCGCTGGACGTGTTCATCGACTCTCCCCCTGCTTCGTCCGGCCCCGGAAACGCGTTTGCGTACGGAACAGTTGACGGGTGATCTTCTCAGAAGGCGAGACCCGCTCACTTACCCGTGCCGCATCCCTTGACGCACCCCTCGCCGGAGGATTAACTCACGTCCTAAATTAAGCCCTGAGGAGCCGACGCGGTTTTCGGGGTTCCCCTCTCCCGGAAAGGGACCGCTGGAGTCATGCGCAGCATCCGAGCCGCGGCCACAGGCGCCGTCGTCATGTCTCTCGCCCTCGCGGCAACTGCGTGCGGAGGAGGTACGGACAGCGGGGACGGAGCCGGTGGCTCGTCCAAGACGCTGACCTACTGGGCCTCCAACCAGGGCGCCAGCGTCGCCGTGGACAAGCAGGTGCTCCAGCCCGAGCTGGACAAGTTCGAGAAGCAGACCGGCATCAAGGTCAAGGTCGAGGTCGTGCCCTGGTCCGACCTGCTCAACCGCATCCTCACCGCCACCACCTCCGGCCAGGGCCCGGACGTGCTGAACATCGGCAACACCTGGAGCGCCTCCCTCCAGGCGACCGGCGCGCTGCTGCCCTGGGACACCAAGAACTTCGCCAAGATCGGCGGACGTGACCGCTTCGTCGACCCCGCGCTCGGCTCCACCGGTGCCGAGGGCAAGGACCCGGCCGCCGTACCGCTGTACTCGATGGCGTACGCCCTCTACTACAACAAGCAGATCTTCGCCGACGCCGGCATAGACGGGCCCCCGGCCACCTGGGACGAACTCGTCGCGGACGGCGCCAAGATCAGGGCCAAGGGCAAGTCCGTGCTCGGCGCCGAGGGATCGAACCTCTCCGAGAACGTCCACCACGTCTTCGTCTTCGCCAAGCAGCACGACGCCGACTTCTTCTCCGCCGACGGCAAGCCCGACTTCACCAACCCCAAGGTGGTCGACGCCGTCAAGCAGTACGTCGACCTCATGGCCAAGGACAAGGCCATCCCGGCGGGCAACGCGGAGTACGCGCAGAACCAGTCCGTCAGCGACTTCGCCAAGGGCAAGCAGGCCATGCTGCTCTGGCAGTCCGCCGCCGCCAACCTCAAGTCCCAGGGCATGAAGGACGACGCCTACGGTGTGGCCCCCGTACCCGTCCAGAAGGGCGCCCCCGGACCGGGCGCCCAGGTCAACTCGATGGCCGCCGGCATCAACATCGCCGTCTTCAAGGACAGCCACAACCTCGACGGCGCCACCGAGTTCGTGAAGTTCATGACCAGCGACGCCGAGCAGAAGATCCTCAACAAGGCGTACAGCTCCATCCCGCCGGTCAAGGCCGCGCAAGCGGACCCCGCGTTCGACGGGCAGTCCACCGCCGTGCTGAAGGAGACCCTCGCCAAGAGCGCCGCCGCGCTGCCGCAGGTCGCCACCGAGTCGCAGTTCGAGACCGCCGTCGGCACCGCGGTGAAGGACCTGTTCGCCGACGCCGCCGCCGGGCGGGCGATCACCACCGCCTCCGTCAAGGCCAAGCTGGAGAAGGCCCAGCAGCAGATGCCGGCGGCCTGACGTCCATGACCTCCACCGTTCTGAAGGAACCGGTGCGCGAGGATACCCCCGGTACGGCGCGTGGCCCGCGCCGTACCGGGCGGTCCCGCCGCACCGCGCTCCCGTACCTGCTCCTGTTGCCCGCCCTGGTCTTCGAACTCCTCGTGCATCTGGTCCCGATGGTCATCGGCACCCTGATGAGTTTCCGGTCCATCACCCGCTTCACCCTGCGCGACTGGAGCAACGCCCCCTGGACCGGCCTGCGCAACTACCGCGTGGCCGTGGACTTCGACGCCCCGGCCGGCGAGGCGCTGCTGCGTTCCTTCGCCGTCACCGTCGGCTTCACCCTGCTCTCCGTCGCCCTGTGCTGGGCGCTCGGCACCGCCGCCGCCATCTTCATGCAGGACACCTTCCGGGGCCGCGGCATCCTGCGCGCCCTGTTCCTGGTGCCGTACGCGCTGCCCGTCTACGCGGCGGTCATCACCTGGGTGTTCATGTTCCAGCACGACAACGGCCTGGTGAACCACGTCCTGCACGACCAGCTCCATCTCACCGGCAAGCCGTCCTTCTGGCTCATCGGCGACAACAGCTTCTACGCCCTGCTCACCGTCTCGGTGTGGAAGGGCTGGCCGTTCGCCTTCCTCATCGTGATGGCCGGCCTGCAGAACATCCCGCGCGAACTCTACGAAGCCGCCGCCCTGGACGGCGCCGGGATGTGGCAGCAGATCCGCCGCATCACCCTGCCGTCCCTGCGCCCGGTCAACCAGGTACTGGTCCTGGTGCTGTTCCTGTGGACGTTCAACGACTTCAACACGCCCTACGTCCTGTTCGGCCGGGCGGCCCCCGAGGCCGCCGACCTGATCTCCGTGCACATCTACCAGACCACCTTCCTTACCTGGGACTTCGGCACCGGCTCCGCCATGTCCGTCCTGCTGCTGCTCTTCCTGCTGGCCGTGACCGGCGGATACCTGCTGTTCACCTCACGCGGAAGGAGGGCCGGAAATGGCTGACTCGTCGCCCATGGCGCCGCCCCGTTCGTTCCTGTGGTCCCGCCGGATCTTCCTCACCCTGCTCACCGGCTTCGTGCTGCTGCCCGTCTACGTGATGGTCTCCAGCTCGCTCAAGCCGCTCGCCGACGTCACCGGCAAGTTCCGCTGGCTGCCCAGCGAGTTGACGATCCGGCCGTACATCGACATCTGGTCCACCGTGCCGCTCGCCCGGTACTTCGTGAACTCGCTGATCGTCGCCGGCTCGGCCACGATCTGCTCGGTCGTCATCGCGGTCTTCGCGGCCTACGCGGTCAGCCGGTACGACTTCCGGGGCAAGCGGGTCTTCACGGTCACCGTGCTGTCCACGCAGATGTTCCCCGGCATCCTCTTCCTGCTCCCGCTGTTCCTGATCTACATCAACATCGGCAACGCCACCGGGATCGCCCTCTTCGGCTCGCGCGGCGGGCTGATCCTGACCTATCTGACCTTCTCGCTGCCGTTCTCCATCTGGATGCTGATCGGGTACTTCGACTCGGTGCCGCGCGACCTCGACGAGGCGGCGCTGGTGGACGGCTGCGGGCCGCTCGGCGCGCTGTTCCGGGTGGTCGTGCCGGCCGCGGTGCCGGGCATCGTCGCCGTCGCCGTCTACGCCTTCATGACCGCGTGGGGAGAAGTCCTCTTCGCGTCCGTGATGACCAACGACACCACCCGCACCCTCGCCGTCGGACTCCAGGGCTACTCCACCCTCTACGACGTCTACTGGAACCAGATCATGGCCGCCTCGCTCGTGGTGAGCGTCCCCGTGGTCGCCGGGTTCCTGCTGCTCCAGCGCTATCTCGTCACCGGACTGACGGCGGGCGCCGTCAAGTGACCGACTCCCCGCACCTCGAAGGGACTTCCATGTCCGAGCCCATCGACCTCGCCGCCTTCCCGGACAACTTCCGCTGGGGCACGGCCACGTCGGCGTACCAGATCGAGGGCGCCGTCGCCGAGGACGGCCGCTCACCGTCGATCTGGGACACCTTCTCGCACACCCCCGGCAAGATCGACGGCGACGACAACGGTGACATCGCCTGCGACCACTACCACCGCTGGCGCGACGACCTCGGCCTGATGCGCCAACTGGGCGTGGACATGTACCGGCTGTCCGTCGCCTGGCCGCGGGTGATGCCCGGCGGCGACGGCCCGCTCAACCCCAAGGGCCTGGCCTTCTACGACGAGTTGACCGACGCCCTGCTGGAGGCGGGCATCACCCCCTCCGTCACCCTCTACCACTGGGACCTGCCGCAGGTGCTCCAGGACCGGGGCGGCTGGCCGGAGCGGGACACCGCCGAGCACTTCGCGGCGTACGCCTCGGCCGTCGCCGAACGGCTCGGCGACCGTGTCACCCACTGGGCGACCCTGAACGAGCCTCTCTGCTCGGCCTGGATCGGTCACCTCGAAGGCAAGATGGCCCCCGGCTGGACCGACCTCACGGCGGCCGTACGCGCCTCCTACCACCTCCTCCTCGGCCACGGCCTCGCCACGCAGGCGATCCGCGCCGCCGCGCCCGACGCGGAGATCGGCCTCGTCACCAACCTCTCCACCGTGCACCCCGCCACCGACCGCCCCGAGGACGTGGCCGCCGCGCATCGCCAGGACGGTCACGTCAACCGCTGGTGGCTCGACCCGGTGCACGGCCGCGGCTTCCCCGCCGACATGGTCGAGGTGTACGGCGTGGAACTGCCCGAGAAGCCGGGCGACTCGGAGACCATCGCCACCCCGCTGGACTGGCTGGGCCTGAACTACTACATGCCGGCCCATGTCGCCGACGACCCCGCCGGGCCCGCTCCGTACACCCGTTCCGTGCGCCGGGAGGGCGTACCGCGTACCGGTATGGACTGGGAGATCGACGCGAGCGGCATCGAGACGCTGCTGCTGCGCCTCACCGAGGAGTACGGTGCCCGGCAGATCTACGTCACGGAGAACGGCTCGTCCTTCCCCGACCGGGTCGGCCCGGACGGCACCGTCGACGACCCCGAGCGCCGGGCCTACCTGGAGAGCCACCTCGCCGCCTGCGCCTCCGCCACCGCCAAGGGCGCCCCGCTCGCCGGCTACTTCGCCTGGTCCCTGATGGACAACTTCGAGTGG
>NZ_MUNH01000645.1:0-4520 GCF_002154615.1 Streptomyces recifensis | reverse complement strand
TCGGCGGGGCCCGCGTGCAGGGCGTCCTGGGTGGCCCGCATGGAGGTTCGCAGGGTGAGCCGGAGCTGGGCGATCTCCCCGGCGGGGCCGGGGCGGGTGAGGGACTTGGCGCGCAGGGTGTGGTCCTCGACCGTGCGGCGGCCCTGGGCGATGGTGCGGTCCACACTGCGCTTGGCGGCGGTGACCGCCTTCACCGTGGCGTAGGTGCCGAGGACGACGAGCAGCACGAAGAGCACGGCGAACACGGTGATCACTGCTTCCATGACGCGTTCCTCCTCAGGGCGCGGCCGCGAGCCGCCTCGCTCTGCGCCGCCTCTTTCTCCACCGTCTCCACGGTAAACGCAGCGGGCAGGCCCCGGGTTCCACCGGAACCCGGAACCTGCCCGTAGGGGATCACCCCGACACTCCCGCCGGTACCCGGAGCACCGGGCGCTCAGCGAGGCACGACCCCTCAGCCGCTGACGATGTTCACCAGCTTCGGCGCCCGCACGATCACCTTCCGGATCGGCGCGCCGCCCAGCGCGGCGACGACCTTCTCGTCACCCAGAGCGGCCTTCTCCAGCTCCTCGTCGGAGATGTCCGGCGGCACCTCCAGGCGGGCCTTCACCTTGCCCTTGATCTGCACGACGCAGGTCACTGTGTCGTCGACCAGGTAGCGCGGGTCCGCGACCGGGAAGTCCTGGTGGACGACGGAGTCGTTGTGGCCCAGCGCGTGCCACAGCTCCTCGGCGATGTGCGGGGCCAGCGGGGCGATCATCAGCACCAGTGGCTCGGCGACCGTGCGGGGCAGCGCACCGCCGCTGCCGTACGCCTTGGTCAGGTGGTTGTTCAGCTCGGTGACCTTGGCGATGGCCGTGTTGAAGCGCAGCCCCTCCAGGTCCTGGCCGACACCGTCGATCGCCTTGTTGAGGGCGCGCAGGGTGTCCTCGTCGGGCTCGGCGTCGGTGACGGTCGGGGCGCCGGTGTTCTCGTCGACGACGTTGCGCCACAGCCGCTGGAGCAGCCGGAACTGGCCGACGACCGCGCGGGTGTCCCAGGGCCGGGAGACGTCCAGCGGGCCCATCGCCATCTCGTACAGGCGCAGGGTGTCGGCGCCGTACTCGGCGGCGATCTCGTCCGGGGTGACGGCGTTCTTCAGGGACTTGCCCATCTTGCCGAGCAGCCGGGAGACCTGCTCGCCCTGGTACCAGAAGGCGCCGTCGCGCTCCTCGACCTCGGCGGCCGGGACGGCGATGCCGCGGCTGTCGCGGTAGACGTACGCCTGGATCATGCCCTGGTTGTAGAGCTTGTGGAACGGCTCGGCGGACGAGACGTGTCCCAGGTCGAAGAGGACCTTGGACCAGAAGCGGGCGTACAGCAGGTGCAGTACGGCGTGCTCGGCGCCGCCGACGTACAGGTCGACACCGCCGTGCGGCATGCCCTCGCGCGGGCCCATCCAGTACTGCTCGATGGCGGGGTCGACGAGCTCGCGGTCGTTGTGCGGGTCCAGGTAGCGGAACTCGTACCAGCAGGAACCGGCCCAGTTGGGCATGGTGTTGGTCTCGCGGCGGTACTTCTTGGGGCCGTCGCCCAGGTCCAGGGTGACGTGGACCCACTCGTCGTTGCGCGAGAGGGGGGTCTCGGGCTGGGTGTCGGCGTCGTCGGGCTCGAAGGTGCGCGGGCTGTAGTCCTCGACCTCGGGCAGCTCCAGCGGGAGCATCGACTCGGGCAGCGCGTGGGCGATGCCGTCCTCGTCGTAGACGATCGGGAAGGGCTCGCCCCAGTAGCGCTGGCGGCTGAACAGCCAGTCACGCAGCCGGAAGTTGACGGTGCCCTCGCCGATGCCGGTCTCGGTCAGCCACTCGGTGATGCGGGCCTTGGCCTCGGGGACGGCCAGGCCGTCCAGGGTGACGGACTCGCCGGCGGAGTTGACCAGCTTGGCGTCGTGGGAGGCGAAGGCGTCGTCCCAGGTGGCGGTGTCGGTGCCGCGGCCGTCGGTGGGCTCGACCACGCAGCGGATCGGCAGCTCGAAGGCGCGGGCGAACGCGAAGTCACGCGTGTCGTGGGCGGGGACAGCCATGATCGCGCCGGTGCCGTAGCCCATCAGGACGTAGTCGGCGATGAAGACCGGGACCGGCTCGCCGTTGACCGGGTTGACCGCGAACACGCCGGTGAAGACGCCGGTCTTGTCCTTGGCCTCGGCCTGGCGCTCCACGTCGGACTTGGCGGCGGCCTGCGCGCGGTAGGCGGCGACGGCCTCGGCCGGGGTGGCGTGCCCGCCCGTCCACGCCTCGTGGGTGCCCTCGGGCCACGCCTCGGGGGTGAACTTCTCCACCAGCGGGTGCTCGGGGGCCAGCACCATGTAGGTGGCACCGAAGAGGGTGTCGGGGCGGGTGGTGAAGACGGTGATGCGCTCGCCGTCGACGGGGAAGTCGACGCGGGCGCCCTCGCTGCGGCCGATCCAGTTGCGCTGCTGGAGCTTGATGGCCTCGGGCCAGTCCAGCCCGTCCAGGTCCTCCAGCAGGCGGTCGGCGTAGGCGGTGATGCGCATGTTCCACTGGCGCAGCTTGGCCTTGAAGACCGGGAAGTTGCCGCGCTCGGAGCGGCCGTCGGCGGTGACCTCCTCGTTGGCCAGCACGGTGCCCAGGCCCGGGCACCAGTTGACCGGCGCGTCGGAGGCGTAGGCCAGGCGGAACTCGCCCAGGACGTCGGCGCGCTCGGCGGCGGTCAGCTCGCTCCACGCGCGCGTGTGGCCCGGTACGGGGCGCTCACCGGACTCGAAGAGGGCGACCAGCTCGGAGATCGGGCGGGCCTTGCCGGCCTCGTGGTCGTACCAGGAGTTGAAGATCTGGACGAAGATCCACTGGGTCCACTTGTAGTACTCCGGGTCGATCGTGGCGAACGACCGGCGCTTGTCGTGGCCCAGGCCCAGGCGGCGGAGCTGGGCCTTCATGTTCTCCATGTTGGCCTCGGTGGACACGCGGGGGTGCGTGCCGGTCTGCACCGCGTACTGCTCGGCGGGCAGGCCGAAGGCGTCGAAGCCGAGGGTGTGCAGGACGTTGTGCCCGGTCATGCGCTGGAAGCGGGCGTAGACGTCGGTGGCGATGTACCCCAGCGGGTGGCCGACGTGCAGGCCCGCACCGGAGGGGTAGGGGAACATGTCCATGATGAACTTCTTGGGCTTCGCCGCCAGCTCGGCGTCGTCCGCCAGGTCGCCGGTGGGGTTCGGCGCGGCGTAGGTGCCGTCGACGTCCCAGAAGTCCTGCCAGCGTGCCTCGATCTCGGCCGCCAGGGCGGCCGTGTAGCGGTGCGGCGCGGCCTCCGCCGACGCGGCAGCGGTGGCGGCGGGGTTCGTCTCGCTCATGATCCTCAAAGCTCCATCGATCGTCTCTGCCCGCGGAAACGAAAAAGCCCCTCACACAGGAGGGGACGCCGCGCCGATGCCGACCGTCCGGTGCGACCGGTGGTCGGTACTGATCAGCGCGGCTCGCTAAGCAGAAGGCGTACAGCACGCATGGCGCTAGGGTACCGCAGCCCTTGAGCAAGCCGCGACGCGCGTGCGTATGCAGGTGAGACATGTCCGTACGGCCGCCAGATCTGAACCCGGGTCAAGGATTACTTCGCGTAACAGTCACTAAGGGACGACGCCGCAGGTGGTTCGTCCTTTGATAACAGCGCAATAACTCAAACCTCGTACTGATCGGTATGGCTCCACTTAGAGTTCGGCAGCGGGACCGCCTTCCCGAAACTGCTCGGAGTTGCCCCCATGAACCCTCGTCGTAGTAACAGCTCGCTCCCCAAGCCCGGCCGGTCGGCCTACGGGGTGGCGTCCGCTGTCGTCCTGCTGCTCATACCGGTGGTCGTGCTGGTGGGAGGCAGTCAGTTCCAAGAGTTCCTGAACTTCGGCGCGGGCGTCCTGTCCCTCGTCTCGCTGAGCTGTTCGGTCATCTGGGGTCTGGTCGCCCAGGACCGGGTGCTGCTCAACACCCGCCAGCGGATCATCGGCCAGGCGGTGCACCGGACGACGGCGGTCGGCTCGATCGCTTTCCTGTTGCTGCACATCACCACCAAGATCGCGCTGGACCACACCCAGCTGATCGCGGCCCTCATCCCCTTCTCCCTCGGCGTCACCGGCAGCGGCGGTCTGATCGGCCTGGGCTCCCTGGCCGGCCTGCTGATGGTCTTCGTCGGCGTCACCGGCGCCCTGCGCAGCAACTTCGCCACTCCCGCCCCCGTGGCCGCCCGCTGGCGCGCGATGCACATGCTCGCCTACCCGGCGTGGTGCGCGGCCCTGGTGCACGGTCTGTACGCGGGCCGCCAGGCCAAGCCGATCTTCGTGATCCTCTACGGCCTCTCCCTGCTCGGCGTGATGGCCGGCCTGGCGCTGCGCGCCGCTCCCCGCCCGGTCAAGCGCCGGCTCGCCGACCGCCTGGTCGGCCTCTTCGGCGGCGCCGAAGCCTCCGACCTGGACCGTCTGGAGGCGAGCCGGAGCCGCCGCGGCGAGCCGGGCTTCGACAACCGCCGCGAACCCCGCCGCACCC
>NZ_MUNH01000644.1:0-8211 GCF_002154615.1 Streptomyces recifensis | reverse complement strand
CTGCTGGCCCACTGCCAGGGCCTGGTGGGCCAGCAGGGCGGCGGCCACCGGGTTGCCGCGCAGGGCGCGCAGCGCGGCGAGGTCGTCCGGGGCGGGCCGGTGCCCGGCGCCGAGCGCCTCCTGGAGCAGGGCGAGATAACCGGCCGCGGTGCCGGGCAGGGCGGCTCGGTAGCGGCCCAGGTCGGCCAGGAGGAAGGCGCGCAGGCGAGCCGCTTCGTCCAGTGCCTGGTCGACCGAGTCGGCAAGGCGGAAGCAGTCCTGCACGTCCTCCGCGGAGGCCGTGCCGGGGTGGAGGGCGAGGGCGAGGGCGCGGCGGAGCACACGCAGCTCCTCCGCGCCGAACGCCATGCCGCCGCGAGTTCCGTATGGCGTGGGCATGCGGCGACGCTACCGCTAATCGGACAAAAGTTACGGAAGGGGACGTGTTGTAACGCGTGTCGGACCCAGGGTTCCCCCGCCCGGCCCTGAGCCCCCCACGGGCCCGGCTACCTGCGCGGCACGTTGCGCTCGTAGACCAGGCGCAGGCCGATCAGGGTGAGCCAGGGCTGGTGCTCGTCGATCACCGAGGACTCGCCCAGCACCATCGGCGCCAGACCGCCGGTGGCGATCACGGTGACGTCGTCGGGGTCGTCGGCCAGCTCGCGCGCCATCCGGCCGACCACGCCGTCCACCTGGCCGGCGAAGCCGTAGACGATGCCGGACTGCATGGCCTCCACGGTGCTCTTGCCGATCACGTTGCGCGGGCGGGCCACCTCGATCTTGCGGAGCTGCGCGGCCTTCACGCCGAGCGCCTCCACCGAGATCTCGATGCCGGGCGCGATGACCCCGCCGACGTACTCCCCGCGCGCGGAGATCGCGTCGAAGGTGGTCGCGGTGCCGAAGTCGACCACGATCGCCGGGCCGCCGTACAGCTCGTTGGCGGCGACCGTGTTGATGATGCGGTCGGCGCCGACCTCCTTGGGGTTGTCGAACTGCACCGGCACCCCGGTCTTGACGCCGGGCTCGACCAGCACCGCGGGCACGTCGCCGTAGTAGCGCCGGGTGACCTCGCGCAGCTCGTGCAGCACCGAGGGCACCGTGGCGCAGATGGCGATGCCGTGGATGCCGTCGCCCAGTTCCTCGCCCAGCAGCGGGTGCGTGCCCATCAGGCCCTGGAGCAGCACCGCCAGCTCGTCGGCCGTGCGGCGCGGGTCGGTGGACACGCGCCAGTGCTCGACGATGTCCTCGCCGTCGAAGAGACCGAGGACGGTGTGGGTGTTGCCGACGTCGATCGTGAGCAGCATCCGGGTCACTCCGCCGGACGCAGGTCCAGGCCGATGTCGAGCACCGGCGAGGAGTGGGTGAGGGCGCCGACGGCCAGGAAGTCCACGCCGGTGTCGGCATAGGCGCGGGCGTTCTCCAGGGTGAGCCGCCCGGACGCCTCCAGCTCGGCGCGGCCGGCCGTGAGGGTGACGGCCTCGGCGCACTCGCCGGGGGTGAAGTTGTCCAGCAGGATCAGGTCGGCGCCGGCCTCGACGGCTTCGTGG
The DNA here is from genome assembly GCF_002154615.1 of Streptomyces recifensis. Classification (NCBI taxonomy): domain Bacteria; kingdom Bacillati; phylum Actinomycetota; class Actinomycetes; order Kitasatosporales; family Streptomycetaceae; genus Streptomyces; species Streptomyces recifensis. The sequence continues at coordinate 6,685 of NZ_MUNH01000644.1, read as the reverse complement.
AGCTGGTGCAGGGTGTCCACCTCGACCTCGACGGGGAGATCCGGGAAGGTCTCCCGTACGGCCTTGAACGCCTCGGCCACGCCGCCGGCGGCGAGTACGTGGTTGTCCTTGACCAGGGCGGCGTCGGAGAGCGACATGCGGTGGTTGACGCCGCCGCCGCAGCGCACCGCGTACTTCTCCAGGGAGCGCAGGCCGGGGGTGGTCTTGCGGGTGTCGCGCACGCGGGTGCGGCTGCCCTCCAGCACGTCGGCCCACGCGCGCGTGGCGGACGCGATGCCGGACATGCGGCCCAGGATGTTCAGCGCGCTGCGCTCGGCGGTGAGCAGGTCGCGGGTGCGGGTGGTGACCGACAGCAGGCGCTGGCCGGCCTCGATCAGGTCGCCGTCCTCGACGTGCCGCTCGACCTCGAACTCGTCCTCGCAGACCACGGAGAGCACGGCCTCGGCGACCCTGAGGCCCGCGACCACGCCGGCCTCGCGGGCGACGAAGTCGGCGGTGGCCACGGCGTCCTCGGGAATGGTCGCCACGGTGGTCACGTCGACGCCGCCGGCCAGGTCCTCCTGGACGGTGACGTTGGCGATGTCCTCGATCTCCACGGGGTCGAGCCCGGACTCGGCCAGCAGCGCGGCCAGCGCGGGGTCGAGACCGCACTCCAGTTGCTCTTCGCCCTCCTCGTCCGCGCCACAGGCGCAGCCGTCGCCGCAGCCGCCGGTCGGGGCGAGGGGAAGGTCGTCGGTGCTCACGTTCGTCACTGCTCCTGGGGACGCGGGTTCACCCGGTGGACCGAGATGTCACCGGGTAGGGGGGAAGTCTGCGCTCTCGGTGGTGCGTACGGCCAGCGAACGGTCCGCGCGGAGGGTCACCACCAGGTGGCGGCGCCAGTGCGGGTCGTCGCGGTCGGCGTGGTCCTCGCGCCAGTGGCAGCCGCGGGTCTCCTCGCGCAGCGCGGCGGCGGCGACCAGGACACGGGCCACGTCCAGAAGGTTGGTGGCCTCCCAGGTGTCGACGCCGGGCTCGGCGGTCTTGCCCTCACCGTCCAGGGTGTCACTGGCTCGGGAGTGCAGTTCCGCGAGGCGCTGTGCGGCGCGCTCCAGTGAGGCGGCCGAGCGCAGGACGCCCGCGCCCTCGGACATGATCCGCTGCACGGCGATCCGGTCCTCCGGGGCCAGCAGGGGGTGCGCGGGCGTGCCGTGGTGCGGGACGGGGGCCGGCACGCGCGTGCGCGGGCCGTTCCCGGTGTGCTCGGCCGCGATGTCGGCGGCGATGCGCTCGGCGTAGACGAGCCCTTCGAGCAGGGAGTTGGAGGCGAGCCGGTTGGCGCCGTGCACCCCGGTGCAGGCGGCCTCGCCGCACGCGTACAGACCGGCGACGGTCGTACGGCCGCGGTCGTCGGTGCGGACGCCGCCGGAGGCGTAGTGGGCGGCCGGGGCGACCGGGATCGGCTCGGTGACCGGGTCGATGCCGTGGGCGCGGCAGGCGGCGAGGATGGTCGGGAAACGGTGCTCCCACATGTCGGCGCCGAAGTGCCTGCCGTCGAGGTACATGTGCTCGGCGCCCAGCTCCTGCATCCGCCGCGTGATGCCCTTGGCGACGATGTCGCGCGGGGCCAGCTCGGCCAGCTCGTGCTGCCCGACCATGAAGCGCGTGCCGTCGGCGTCGACCAGGTGGGCGCCCTCGCCGCGCACCGCCTCCGAGACCAGCGGCTGCTGGCCCTCGGCATCGGGGCCGAGGAAGAGCACGGTCGGGTGGAACTGCACGAACTCCAGGTCGCTGACCTCGGCACCCGCGCGCAGCGCCAGCGCCACGCCGTCGCCGGTGGAGACCGAGGGGTTGGTGGTCGCGGAGAACACCTGGCCCATGCCGCCGGTGGCGAGCACCACGGCGGGCGCGTGCACGGCGCCCACGCCGTCGTGCTGGCCCTCACCCATGACGTGCAGGGTGACCCCGGCGGTGCGGCCCTCGGCGTCGGTGAGCAGGTCCAGGACGAGCGCGTTCTCGATGGTGCGCAGGCCCCGCGCGCGGACGGCGTCGACCAGCGCGCGGGAGATCTCCGCGCCGGTGGCGTCCCCGCCCGCGTGGGCGATGCGGCGCCGGTGGTGGCCGCCCTCGCGGGTGAGCTGGATCGAGCCCGCGTCGTCGGTGTCGAACCGGGCGCCCGTGTCGATCAGCCGCCGTACGGCGTCGGGGCCCTCGGTGACCAGGAGGCGTACGGCGTTCTCGTCGCACAGGCCCGCGCCCGCGACCAGGGTGTCGTCCAGGTGCTGTCCGGGGGTGTCGCCGTCGCCCAGGGCGGCCGCGATGCCGCCCTGCGCCCAGCGCGTGGAACCGTCGTCCAGGCGGGCCTTGGTGACGACGACCGTCGTCAGGCCGGCCGCCTCGCAGCGCAGCGCGGCGGTCAGGCCGGCCACGCCGGAGCCGACCACCACGACGTCGGCCGGGATGGACCAGCCGGGGGCGGGTGCGTGCAGTCGTATACCGGTGCTGGTCACAGGGCGGCTCCAGGGCTGCCGAAGGTGAGCGGGATGTTGTCGATCAGCCGGGTCGAGCCGACCCGCGCGGCGACCGCGAGGACCGCCTCGCCGGTGAAGTCGTCGGCGATCTCGGTGAAGTCGGCCGGGTCGACCAGGGCGAGGTAGTCCAGGTCGAGCGGCGGGTCGAAGCGGGCGGCCTCGTCCAGGACCTGGCGTGCGGCCGCCCGGACGGCCGCCGGGCCGCCGGGCGTGGCGGTGGCCACGGCGTGCGCGTCGGCCGCCGCCCGCGACTCGCCTATGGCACTCAGCGCCTCGGCACGCGCGTGGGTGGACGGCACTTCGAGGGCCCGCGCGCGGAGGGCCTCCTGGGCCGCGTGGCGGTCGCGGCCGGCGAACAGGGCGCGGGACAGGGTGAGGGCGGTGGCGCGCTCCTCGGGGGCGAGGTAGCGGTTGCGGCTGGACAGCGCGAGCCCGTCCTCCTCGCGGACCGTGGGCACGCCGACGATCTCCACGCCGAAGTTGAGGTCCCGCACCATGCGCCGGATGAGCGCCAGCTGCTGGGCGTCCTTCTGCCCGTAGAGCGCCACATCGGGCCGGGTGAGGTGCAGCAGCTTGCCGACGACGGTGAGCATGCCGTCGAAGTGGCCGGGGCGGGTGGCGCCCTCCAGCCGGCCGCCCATGGGGCCCGCGGTGATGCGCACCTGGGGCTCGCCGCCCGGGTAGACCTCCTCCACCGACGGGGCGAACACCGCGTCGGCGCCCGCCCGTCCGGCGAGCCGGAGGTCGGCGTCCAGGGTGCGCGGGTAGCGGTCGAGGTCCTCGCCGGCGCCGAACTGGAGCGGGTTGACGAAGACGGTGACGACGACCTCGCCGTCCGGCCCGGCGATCTCGCGGGCGGCGCGGATCAGCGTGGCGTGGCCCTCGTGCAGGGCGCCCATGGTCATCACGACGGCACGGCGGCCGTGGCGCACGCGGGCGTGCAGCTCGGCGGCGGTGCTCAGCAGGGCGGTGGTCATCGGTCGTTCCCCTCGAGGCCGTTCTCGTCGTCGTCCGCGTCGGTGCCGGTGCCGGGCGCGCTGCCGGTGCCGGTCTCCTGGTCGGCGAGCACGCCGAGCAGGTCCTCGGCCAGCTCGGCCTTGAGCAGGCCGTGGGCGAGGGCGCGGTCGGCCGTGGCACGGGCCATCGCCACGTACCCGGCGACGGTCTGCGGGGAGTGCTCGCGCAGCTCGGCGATGTGCGCGGCGACCGTGCCCGCGTCCCCGCGCGCGACGGGGCCGGTGAGGGCCGCGTCGCCGGAGCGCAGCGCGTTGTCCAGGGCGGCGCCGAGCAGCGGGCCCAGCATCCGGTCGGGGGCGCCGACCCCGGCCGTGCGCAGCAGCTCCATGGACTGGGCGACCAGGGTGATCAGGTGGTTGGAGCCCAGGGCGAGGGCCGCGTGGTAGAGCGGGCGGCTGTCCTCGCTGATCCACTCCGGCTCGCCGCCCATCTCGATGACCAGGGCCTCGGCCGCGAGCCGCAGCTCCTCGGGCGCGGTGACGCCGAAGGAGCAGCCCGCGAGGCGCTGGACGTCGACGGGGCTGCCGGTGAAGGTCATCGCCGGGTGCAGCGCGAGCGGCAGCGCGCCCGCGCGCAGGGCCGGGTCGAGCACCGAGACGCCGTAGCGGCCCGAGGTGTGGACGAGGAGCTGGCCGGGGCGGACCGCGCCGGTCTCGGCGAGGCCGGTGACCAGGCCCGGCAGGGCGTCGTCGGGGACGGTGAGCAGCACCAGGTCGGCACGCTGGAGGACCTCGGCGGGCGGCACCAGGGGCACGCCGGGCAGCATCTTCTCGGCGCGCCTGCGGGAGGCGTCGGAGACGCCGGAGACGGCCACCGGGCGGTGTCCGGCGAGCTGGAGGGACGCGGCCAGGGCGGGGCCCACCCGTCCGGCGCCGACGACGCCGACGGTGAGCCGCGCGGGGCGGTCCTGGGTGTCTGAGGGGTGTGTACTCACGCGACCGTGGCCTTCCCGTTCCAGTCCGCTCTGGGTACCGGACGATTTCTCGTCATGTTAACGCTATCCGGTGACCGGCCCCCCGTTGTCCACAGGCTGTGGGCCGCCGCACCGGCCCGCCCGGAAACCGGGTACCCCCGCGGGGCCCGGCGCGGCATGATCCCCCGCATGAGCGACACGACCGAGGACGAACAGCGGCCTTCGATACAAGAGCGGCGCCGGACCGCGATACGCACCGCCCCGCGCGTGCTGTCGCGCGGCGGCTGGCGCGGCACCCTCCGCGAGCGCCTCACCGAGCTGACGGAGGCGGCCCCCGAGGCGTACGACCTGGACGAACCCGCCGACGTCTACGGCGACGGCGTGGTGGCCGCCCTGGAGCGCCGGGTCGCGGAACTGCTCGGCACCGAGGCCGCCGTGTTCTTCCCGACCGGCACCATGGCCCAGCAGGTCGCCCTGCGCTGCTGGGCCGCGCGGACCGGCAACCCGGCCGTCGCCCTGCATGCCCTGTCCCACCCCGAGGTGCACGAACGCCATGCGTTCAGCCAGGTCAGCGGCTTGCGCCCGGTCACCGTGAGCCAGGAGCCGCGCCCGGTGACGGCAGCCGACGTGCACGGCCTGGACGAGTCCGTCGGCGCCCTCATGCTGGAACTCCCGCTGCGCGACGCCGGGTTCCTGCTGCCCTCCTGGGAGGAGCTGACCGGGGCGGTCGACGCCGCGCGGGAGCGCGAGGCGGTGGTGCACTTCGACGGCGCCCGCCTCTGGGAGGCCACGGAGCACTTCGGCCGCCCCCTGGAGGAGATCGCGGCCCTGGCCGACAGCGTCTACGTGTCGTTCTACAAGTCCCTCGGCGGCCTGGGCGGCGCCGCGCTCGCCGGCCCCGCGAGTCTCGTGGAGGAGGCGCGCACCTGGCGGCACCGGTACGGGGGCATGGTCTTCCAGCAGTTCCCCACCGCGCTCTCCGCCCTCGCCGGCCTGGACCGGGAGCTGCCGAGGCTTCCGGAGTACGTCCGGCACGCGCGCGTGGTCGCCGCCGCGCTGCGCGAGGGGTTCGCCGAGGCCGGGCTGCCCTGGGCACGGGTCCACCCCGAGGTGCCGCACACCCACGACTTCCAGGTCTGGCTCCCGTTCGCCCCCGAGGTCCTCGCCGAGGCGGCGGTACGGCAGGCGGAGGAGACCGGCACCCTGCTGTTCGGCGGCGGCTGGGACTCCCGCGGGCCCGGCCTCTCCTTCACGGAGACCGGGGTCCGGGCGGCGGGCCTGGAGTGGACGGCACGGGACGTCCGGGACGCGGCGGTGGACTTCGCCGGACGGCTGGGCTGAGACCCCGGCCCTTGACGTCCCGTCGATTGACGGCGGCCGTCAATCCGGGGGACGTTGTCAGTGGTGGGGGGCACCATGGGCACATGAGCGTGACCATCGACGTCAAGGGGCTCCCGGCGGAGCGGATCTCCGTGGTGCCCTCACCGCTGGCCGAGCTGGGGATGGCCCTGCACGCGCTCAGCGAGCCCGGTCACCATCCGGACCTCCAGGGCTGGGTGACGGCCGTGTCCAGCCGGCTGGACCCGTGCCTGGCCGACCGGCTCTGCGAGGCGGACTTCCTGTGGCGCACCACCTTCTCCGACGTGTTCGCCCCCTTCGCCGGACTCCCCGGCCGGCGCGGGCTGCCCGGCGGCACGCTCGCCGAGGAGCTCGACCTGCTGGACAAGCTGACGGACGAGCAGTTCGTGGACGCGGCTCTGGAGTTCACCTGCCACTCCCAGTACTCCCGGCAGAGCCTCGGCCCGCTGGGCGACCCGGAGCTGCGCCGCCGCGCCCTGGACCTGGCCGCCGCGCGCGGTGCCGTCCAGGAGCGGTTCGCCCGGCGCCTGCTGGCGGACCCGCCGACGGTCCGCGCCTGGTTCCGGCAGCTGGTGCTCGACTGCGACGAGGCGTTCTTCGCCGACACCTGGGCCCGGCTGCAGCCCGGCCTCGCCGCCGACGCCCGGCACAAGACCGAGCTGCTGCGCCGCAAGGGTCCCGCCGAGGCCCTCTCCTCGCTCTCCGGCGCGGTGTCGCTGGACGAGGAGGCGGGGCTCATCACGATCGACAAGCTCCTGGTGGGCCGGGGCACCACCGGTGACGGCGGGCTCGTCCTGGTGCCGACCAGCCTCGGGTGGCCGCACGTGATGGTGCTGCACCGGTACGACTGGCAGCCCGTCATCACCTATCCCGCCAAGGCCACCCC
>NZ_MUNH01000643.1:0-575 GCF_002154615.1 Streptomyces recifensis | reverse complement strand
CGGAGCCGTCGGTACCGACGCGGGCCGCGACCGCCGAGGACCTTCCGTCGATCCTTCGTCTCGACGCGGAGGCCTTCGGTGTCGACCGCACCCCGCTCCTCGTCCGGCTGCCCGCCTTCGCCGACCAGGTCCGCGTGGCGGAGGAGGACGGCCGCATCGTGGGATACACCGCCGCATGGCCCAACATGCGGACCCATGTCGTCGGTCCCCTGATCGCCCGCGACACGGAGACCGCCAAGGCGCTCGTCGAGTCGCTGGCGGCCCACACCGACCGCCCGCTGCGCACCGATGTCGACGTGCGCCACGAGGAGCTGCTGGTCTGGGCGAAGGAGCGGGGGCTGGCGCCGGTGATGTCGAACGCGGTCATGATGCTCGGCGCGCCGGATCTGCCGGGGGACTGGACCCGCAGGTTCGCACCGCTGACGGTGGCCGCGGGCTGAATTCCGGCATGACGAAGGCCCCCGCAGTACCACGGGGGCCCTCGTCAGGTGTGCGGCTCGCTCAGACCAGAGCGGTCACGGCCTCGGTGGCGAAACCGTGGTCCTGCTCCGGCGCACCGCCGCCGACGCCGATCG
>NZ_MUNH01000642.1:0-3874 GCF_002154615.1 Streptomyces recifensis | reverse complement strand
CCCCCGTACGCCCCCGTTGCCCCCGCTCGCGCTCTGCCCGTGCCGGGCGCCCGCGGGGATAGTGGCCGTTCGGTCACGGCGAGCGGGAGGTCCGCGGTGCGGCAGCGACGGGGGCGGAACAGGCCAGGCGACTCTAAGGAACCGGATGGTCCAGAGGTCTCCGAGTCGGAGCGGCTGCTCTTCGGCGGCCCCCTGCGGTACGACATGGGGTGGAACGAGCACGCCGAGGCCTTCCTGGAGCTGAGCCTCCGCTCGATGGTGCGACGGCTCCCCGGCATGCTGGCGTCCAGTCTGGAGCTGGCCCGGCAGGCGGACCCGAGGGCCGCTCGTACCGTGCTGGCCGCCGAGGTGGGCCGGGGTGTGGCCCAGGCGGTGAGCCTGCTGGCCGTCAACAGCGCGCTCGGCAGCCTGCTCACCGGGCCGGACATCGGGCACCGGCTGCGCGCCGCCGTACCCGCCCTCGCGGTGATGGCGGCGACGATGCTGATCTCGGCGCTGCTGCGGGCCGCCTCCACCTACGCCACCGGGCGGCTGGAGCCCAAGGTGGAACGGGTGGCGACCGAGCTGTATCTGGAGCGGGCGGCCAATGTGGAGCTGGCCGCGATCGAGGACCACACCTTCCACAAGCTGCTGGACACCGCACAGTACGGCGCCCGTTCGGCGCGCCACATGATCTCCTACAGCGCGCGGGTGATCAACGCGCTGATCTCTCTCGTGGCGGCGGCCGGTGTGCTGACCGTGCTGCATCCCGCCCTGCTCCCGTTGCTGGTCACCATGACGCTGCCGAGCGCCTGGAGCGCGCTGACCAACGCGCGGCGGCGCTACGAGTCCTTCCACACCTGGGTGCAGCACGCGCGGGCCGGGCACCTCATCGGCAGTCTGCTCACCGAGCCGGGGGCGGCGCCGGAGATCCGGGTGCACGGGGTCGGCCCGTTCCTGCTGCGGCACTACCGCGCGATGTCGGAGACGGCTGAGGCCGAGCAGGCCCGGCTCTCCCGGCTCGCGGCCCGCACCGGGCTGGCGGCGGCCGCCTGGACGGGCCTGGCGACGCTCGCCACGTACGCCACCCTGGGCGCGCTGCTGCTGGCCGGGGCGATGGCGCTGTCGGTGGCGGGTACGGCGGTCATCGCCATCCGTACCGGGTCGGCGAGCCTGGACACGCTGGTGCTGGAGATCAACCAGTTGCACGAGGAGGCGCTGTTCGTCGGGGACCTGAAGCGGCTGTACGTGGAGGCGGCCGAGCGGGCGATCCCGGTGGGCGGGGAGGAGCTGCCGGAGGAGCCCAAGGAGATCAGGTTCGAGGACGTCACCTTCAGCTACCCGGGCGAGTCGGCGCGGCCCGCGCTGGACGGGGTGAGCCTCAGCCTGCCCATGGGCCGGATCATCGCGCTGGTCGGGGAGAACGGTTCGGGCAAGACGACCCTGGTCAAGCTGCTCGCGGGCCTGTACGCGCCGGACCGGGGCCGGGTGCTGTGGGACGGAGTGGACGCCGCGCGGGCGGACCGGCGGCTGCTGGCCGAGCGGGTGGCGATGGTGGCGCAGGACTTCAAACGGTGGCCGTTCACCGCGCGGGTCAACGTGGCGGTGGGCCGCTCCTCCGTACCGATGACCGAGGAGCGGTTGGCGGCGGCGGTCGCGGAGGCCGGTGCCGAGGACGTGGTCGCGGGTCTGCCGCGCGGTCTCGACACCCTGCTGGCCCGCAATTTCACCGGCGGCCACGAGCTGTCCGGAGGCCAGTGGCAGCGGCTCGGGATCGCACGGGCCGCCTACCGGCGCGGTGGCATCCTGATCGTGGACGAGCCGACGGCGGCGCTGGACGCGCGGGCCGAGCTGGCGGTGTTCGAGAAGATCCGGGCGCTGGCGGGCAGGGGGCAGACCGTCGTACTGATCACGCACCGGCTCGCCTCGGTCCGGCACGCGGATCTGGTGCATGTGCTGGACCGGGGCCGGCTGGTGGAGTCCGGCAGCCCGGAGGAGCTGCTCGCGCGGGGCGGGGTGTACGCGGAGCTGTACGCGCTCCAGGCCGGGCAGTTCACCGACCCCGTCCCCGCACCGGGGCCCGGCTGAGCCGGGCACGCTCCGCGGTTCAGTCCACGCCCTCGGCACCGCGCAGGATCACCAGGAAGGTGTCGGTCGCCAGGTCCATCACGACCTCGACCGGCATGCCTTCCTGCCGTCGCGCGTGCGCGAACTCCTCCGCGGGCCATGAGCCGCGCGGGCCGCCTGCGGGAAAGCGTTCGAGCACGGTCCGCCCAATCACCATCTCGCACCTCCAGTCATGCGTCGTACTTACCGAAGTCAACGCGCTGGAGGGGGTGATCGCCTCGCCCGGTGACGGGACTGAGACATAGCCGACACCGGTTCACAGCCGAACGTGTACGTCCGCTCACCACAGGGCGGCGGGCGCGTTCGGTGCCCGGACGGACACGGAACGGCACCGTCCGCTCAGTGGTCGTACTCGTCGTGCAGCCGGAGCCGGTCGCCGCCGTGCGGGTGGCGGCCCAGGGCGGTGAGGTCGAGCAGGCCGGAGAGGGCTCCGATGCCGTCCAGGGCCTCGTCGTACACCGAGTAGGTGTGGAAGATCCGCTCGCCGTCGCGCAGGAAGCAGCTCAGGCCGGGGCGTTCGACGAAGGCGCCGTCGCGGTCCACGGTCGCCTCGAAGTCGCGGTTGAAGTCGCTGTGGCAGGAGGAGTACCAGGGCACGGTCCAGCCCATCCGCGCCTTGAAGGGCAGCAACCGGGTGAAGGGCGCGAGCGAGACGGCCGCGAAGGCGGTGTCGCGGGCCAGGAGGTGGGCGAGGGGGCCGAGCTGGTCGAGGAAGGCCGCACAGCGGGGGCAGCCGGCCTCCTGCTCCGGTGCGAACACGAAGTGGTGGACGACGAGCTGGGCGCGGTCCCCGAACAGGTCGAGCAGGGTGGCCTTGCCGTCGCCGCCCTCCAGGACGTACTCGTCGCGGACCTCGACCATGGGCAGTCGGCGCCGTTCCTCGCCGAGCGCGGCCCGTGCCCGCTCGACGGCCTGCTCCTTGCGGCGTAACTCCTCGCGCGCCGCCCGCCACCGTTCGCGGCTGACGATCTCCGGAAACGACATGAGTCCTCCTGTCCGACGGTCCGTTCGGGGTTGCTGACCGTGGACGGGGGCACAACTCATCGGCGCGCGGCGGATTTTTTTCCGGTGAGCGGCGGGGCGGTCAGGCGGCCGTGCGGAGTCCGGTCCAGTCCCGGCCCCCGGCCTCCAGTTCCCGCAGCGCGGACTGGAGCTGGCCGGTGTGCCGGGGGGTGAGGCGGCCGGTGTCGTCCAGGTGGACCGCGCAGGCGGTGGTGGTGTCGACGAGCCGTTCCAGCACCGCGGCCACCTGGTCGGTGCCCTCGGTGTGCCGGGCCAGGGTGGGCAGCTCGGCGGCGGAGACGGCGATGGCGGTACGGGCCTCGGCGAGGGTGCGGTACGCCTCGCGGCGCAGCGCCCAGCGTTCGGCGGGGTCGCCGGTCTCGGCGAGGACGTGCGCGAGGTAGGCGTCCGCGGCGCTCCCCGCGGCGGCCAGCCGGGCCCGGACCCCGGCGCCGTGGCGGCCCGGCATCGGCAGGTGGCCGACGATCAGGACGAGCGCGCAGGCCACCATGGTCTCGGCGATCCGGCCGAGGCACGCCTGCGGCTCGCCACCGACCATGATCAGGGCGAGCACGAGCACGGTGACGACGGCGGTGAGCGCGGCGAAGTGCCGGGTGGAGACGGGCAGCAGCGCGCCGCACACGGTGACCAGGACGATCAGCCCGGCCGGATGGGGCAGCAGCGCGGCCAGACCGGCGAACACCAGCGCGCCGAGCACGGTCCCCGCGGCCCGGCACAGTACGCGGGAGACCAGCGGGCCGAGGTC
>NZ_MUNH01000641.1:0-3235 GCF_002154615.1 Streptomyces recifensis | reverse complement strand
GCCGGAGACCGCCGACAGCCCCGCGGCGCCCACGCCGACCGCCACCTCCGCTCCGGCATCACGGCCGGCCGCCGTACGCCAGGGGGAGAGCACCACGGCACGGGCGCCGCGCGTCCTCCCCCTGGGCAGCGGCCTGGTCCTGCTGGGCCTCGGCCTCGCGCTGGCCCGGCTGGGCCTGCGCATCCGCCGCACCTGAGCCTCGGTGAGGTTACGGCGCGACCAGCAGCACCTTGCCGATGTGGCCGCTGTCCTCCACCACCCGGTGGCCCTCGGCCGCGTCCGTCATCGGCACCTCGCGGTCCACCACGGGACGGACGACGCCCGACTCGATCAGCGGCCAGACGTGTTCGCGTACGGCCGCCACGATGGCCGCCTTCTCGCTCAGCGGGCGGGCCCGCAGCGAGGTCGCGCTGACCGCGCCGCGCTTGCCCAGCAGCAGGCCGATGTTCAGCTCGCCCTTGGTGCCGCCCTGCATCCCGATGATCATCAGGCGTCCGTTGACGGCCAGCGTCTCCACGTTGCGGCCCAGGTACTTGGCACCCATGTTGTCGAGGATGACGTCGGCGCCCTTGCCGTCCGTGGCCCGCTCGATCTCGGCGACGAAGTCCTGGTCGCGGTAGTTGATCAGGATGTCCGCGCCCAGCTCGGCACAGAAGTCCAGCTTCTCCTTGGTCCCGGCGGTCACCGCGACCCGCGCCCCGATGGCCTTGGCCAACTGGATCGCCATGGTGCCGATGCCGCTGGAACCGCCGTGCACCAGCAGCAGTTCGCCGGGCCGGAGGTGGGCCAGCATGAAGACGTTGGACCAGACCGTGCAGGCCACCTCGGGCAGCGCCGCCGCCTGCTTCAGGTCGATGCCCTCGGGTACGGGCAGCAGTTGCCCGGCCGGGACGACGACCTTCTGCGCGTAACCGCCGCCCGCGAGCAGCGCGCACACCTCGTCGCCCACGGACCAGCCGGAGACACCGGGGCCGAGGGCGGCGATCCGGCCGGAACACTCCAGGCCGGGGTAGGCGGCGGCGCCGGGCGGCGGGTCGTAGTGGCCCTGACGCTGCATGATGTCGGCCCGGTTGACGGCGCTGGCCACCACCTCGACCAGCACCTCGCCCTCGCCGGGCACCGGATCGGGCACCTCGGTCCAGGTCAGGTTCTCGGGGCCGCCGGGTTCGGAAATCGTGATCGCATGCATGCCCGCGACGCTACTCCCCGACCGCGCCACGGGCCTGACGGCCCGCTCAGTCGCCCGGCAGTGGACGCGCGTGCGGGGCGACGTGCTCGGTGGGGGTGGCCCGCACGATGGTGATCAGCCGGTCGGTGAGCTGCAACTTCCCGATGGCCGGGTCGTCGTAGCCGAGGACACGGTGGCCGCGTACGACGCTGACGACGAGATCCTCCGTGTCGCGCGGGCTGCGGCCCACCTCGGCGCGGACCACCGGGCGGTCCACGATGTCCAGGCCGCTGCCCTGCTGGATCAGGTCCTCCATCACCATGCCGGCGGCGGGGCTGAGCACGGAGAGACCGAGCAGCCGGCCCGCCGCTCCGGAGCTGGTGATGACCGCGTCGGCGCCGGACTGCTTGAGCAGCGGGGCGTTCTCCTCCTCGCGGACGGCGGCCACGATCTTGGCGCTCCGGTTGAGCTGGCGCGCCGTCAGGGCGACCAGCACGGCGGTGTCGTCGCGCTGCGGGGCGATGATGATCTGCCGCGCCTTGTGCACCTCGGCGCGCCGCAGCACCTCACTGCGGGTCGCGTCCCCGGTGACGCCCGCGTAACCCTCGGCCGTGGCCGCCTCGATCGCCTTGGAACTGGGGTCGACCACGACGACCTGTTCCTTCTTCAGCCCGGTCGCGCAGACGGTCTGGACCGCCGAGCGCCCCTTCGTACCGAAGCCGATGACCACGGTGTGGTCGCGCAAGGTGGACCTCCAGCGGTTGAGACGCCATTCCTCACGGGTGCGTTCGGTGAGGACCTCCAGCGTGGTGCCGACCAGGATGATCAGGAAGAGCACGCGCAGCGGGGTGATGACGAGGATGTTGATGAGCCGGGCACCGTCGCTGACCGGGGTGATGTCGCCGTATCCGGTGGTGGAGAGGGTGACCGTCGCGTAGTAGAACGCGTCGAGCAGGTCGACGGGACCGTCGGAGTTGTCGCGGTACCCGCTGCGGTCGGCGTAGACCACGAACGCGGTGGCCACCAGCACCACCAGCGCCATCACCAGCCGCTTGGCGACCTGACGTATGGGACGTTCCACCGCCTTCCGCGGCAGCTTCACCCGCGAAGGCACCAGATGTTCGCCGGCCTGGCGGGCTATGGCGTCATGGCCCGGAAGTTTCACGTGAAACACATCCCGATTCCGGCCGTGTCCCACGGCAGATCCAGCAGTTCCAGTCCGGCACCCTGCGCCGCCCCGCCCGGCGGGACGACGGCCAGCGCGTCGGCGGTGGCGACCCCACGCAGCATGGCGGGCCCGCTGTAGCGCAGCGGTACGGCCCGCTCCCCGCGCAGCACCACGGGCACCAGCCGCGTGTCGTGCGCGTGCCCCTGCACCGCTTCCCTCAGCGGCATCCGGTACGGCTCGGGCTCCGGGCGGGCCGCCAGCGCCCGCAGCAGCGGCTCGGCCAGCGTGAGCAGCCCGGAGACGGCCGCGAGCGGATTGCCGGGCAGCCCGACAAGGTGCTGGTCCGCCCTCGTACGGGCCAGCAGCATGGGGTGGCCGGGGCGCACCGCGACACCGTCGACGAGGAGGTCGGCGCCGATCCGGTCCAGCGTCGGGTGGACGTGGTCCACGGGTCCGGCGGCGGTGCCCCCGGTGGTGACGATCAGGTCGGCGCGGGAGGTGGTGATCGCCCTGCGCAGCGCCTTGGCATCGTCGCCGAGCCTGCGGACGGCGATGACCTCGGCGCCCAGTGCGCGCAGCCAGGGCGCCAGCATCGGGCCGAGCGCGTCCCGGATCAGGCCATCGTGCGGGAGCCCCTCGGTGAGGAGCTCGTCGCCGAGGACGAGGACCTCGGCGCGCGGGCGGGGGACCACGGTGAGGGTGTCGTACCCGGCCGCCGCCGCGAGGCCCAGCACGGCCGGGGTGACCAGGGTGCCGGTGGGCAGCAACTGGTCGCCGCGGCGGCACTCCTGGCCGCGCGGGCGGATGTCCTGGCCGTGGCTCATCTCGCTGGTGGAGTGCAGTCGGTCCTGAGGGCCGGTGCGGCCGTGCTCGCTGCGCAGGACGGCGGTGACGCCGGC
>NZ_MUNH01000063.1:0-34542 GCF_002154615.1 Streptomyces recifensis | reverse complement strand
GCCGCTGCGGCCGCGGCCGCCCGGATCGGACGCCGGGTGATCCGCGTGCACGGGGTAGGCCGGCTGGCCGATGTGCTGGTCTTGGGGTGGGACGGTGAGACGGCACCGGCTGCCGGCCTGGCGCCGACGCTCCGGATTGGTTTGTCGCCGGTGCCGACCCTTGTGTGGGCGGCGTGCCTGCGCGCGGCGTGGCCGCGGCCTGAACGCGCGCCGTTTCCGGGCGGGCCGTTTAGACGTTTCGCCATTGTGGCGTTGTGTTCTCAACTGGGCGCGGACCGCGAAGCGGTGGAGCGGGCACTCGAGCGGACCTTGCCAGAGGTCGGCCTGATCTCCGTGGACGGGGACGAACTGCGGCTGGGGGCGGCCGTTGCGGCGTTTCCTGCTGTGGTGGTGGAGGGCCTGCGCCGCGGACACCATCTGCTGCCGGCTCCCATGGCGGATGAGCAGGCGAGCGGGGAGCCGGATTCGGCGGTGCCGCCGCATGAGGTCCGGGCCGATGCCGAAACAGCGCTTGAGATGTCCGATGGGTATGTGGTGCGGTCAGTGATCGCCACACTGGAGACGGCTCGTCGGCCGGTGCCCCGGGGTGAGCTGCCGATGCTGGCTGATCCGGCGATACGGGCCGCGGTGGAGCAGGCATTGCTGCCGTGCGGGCGGCAACTGCTGCAGACAGCGGAGGGCAACTGGGTCACCGGGTTTTGCGACCCGCTCGCCAATGCCCTGGTGGCTGAGGAGGTCGGGACCCTCAACCCGGTGGACCGGGCCGTGTTGGCCCTGGTCCTGTTGCACACGGTGGCGATTCCGAGAGCTCGGGGGCGGCACCGGCACAGCCGTTGGACGGGGGAAGCCCACACCGTCACCCTGGCGGAGCTCGCCTCCAACCGGCGGATCTCCAAGGCCGCGATGAGGACGGCACTGCGCAGGCTGCGGGCGGCGGGCATGGTCGCGGAGACCACCACGGGCCGTTACCTGCCCGGCCCCGCGCTGGAGCGCATGAGCGAGGCCCGCAGCAACCTGCTCTGGGAGGACCTGATCCTGGTCGGTCGGCCCGGCGGGCAGCTGGCCGCCGCCATCCGCCGGCGGCGTGGCCTCGAAGTCCCCGCGCCTCGCAGCGAGTTATCTGAGATCCCGACAGAGACGGACCGCATGTGAGTCAGCAGATCCCTAGTGCACGTGGCAAGCGGGGAGTGATCGGCACCCGTCAGCTGGTCGCTGTCCAGACATTCTCCATTGCCCGTCTGACCTCCCACCCGGTGGCGATCGTCCCCGGCACATTCGTCGCGGTGACCGGGCGGGGGCCGAAGGACTCCAATGAGTCGGGAAAGACCAGCTTCCTGTCTGCCCTGGCCCTCTTGCTGGGAGACCCGGAATGGCGCATGACGGGCGGTGGCTCCGTGCACGCACCCAGGCTGCTGTTCGAGCCCGTCACCGCCGGCGCCTCGCCAGAGGTGAACGAGGCCGCCTCGATCGGCTATGTGGTGGGCGTCTTCGCCGAACCCGAGGATCCGTGGGGCAGCGCGCACACCGTGTGGCTGCAGGTGTCGGCCAAGTCACCGCACATCGAGGTCCGGCACAAGGAAGGGGTGCACCTTCTGCTCAGCGGAGATGATCGCAGCCAGCACGAGCTGGCTCCGGGGTTCTTCCGCGCGCTCGGTGGTAAACCCCTGGGGGCCACGGACTACGCGGAGGTCCTCTACGGCCGCGCCCCGCGTCTGCTGGCCTACATCATCAGCCGCGGCGGCATGCGGTCGCGGCCCTCTTTGCTGAAGCTGGATGCGGGCACCTTCACGCCCGTGCAGATCGGGGAGGCGCTGCTCGATCTCACCGGCAAGGCCGGCATGCTCGCCACGGACGTACAGGCCCGCAAGGATCTGGCTAGGACGCAGAAGAACCTGGCCGACAAACTGGCCGATGCCGAGAAGTCCTGGCACGAAGAGGAAATCATCCTTCACTCTGTCGAAACCCGGCAGCGGGCCCGGCTGGAGGCCGGCCGGGCTCACCGCTTCTGGCGACTGGCATCGGCACGCGCCGCCCTTGATGCCGTCGTCTACGAGCGCCGGATCGGCAGCAGCCTCGCCCGTGTCGAGGATGATCTGGCAGCTCTGGCTGCGCGGCATGATGCCGTGCAGGGCCAGCTCACCAAAGCCCGCGACATCGGCCAGCTCCGGCAATCGGCCCGTTCCGCACAGTTGCGCAGCGACGAGCATCAGCGGGAGGTGGAGGAGGCCAACGAGAAGGTGGGACTGCTTCGAGGCGACTTGAAGCGGGCGCAGCAGGATCACCGCCAGGCGCGGCAGCAGGCCGAGGACTACGCCGGCCCCTCCCCCACCGAGCTCGCCCAGCACGTCAGCGACCAGGAGGCGCGTCAGCTCGAGGTGAAGGCGGAACTCCTACTGGCTCGGGGACGTGTCAGGGCGCTGGAGGGAGAGCTGGCCGAGGCCCAGGAGGGGCGCACCGGCCAGGCGGGGGCGGCGTTGCGGGCCATGGAGGGGGTAACGTCCCACCGGAGGGTGGGGCTGATGGCCACCACTCGCCTCCGTCCTGAAGCGCGGTCCCAGTGGGAGGCCCGCCTGGCGCCGTGGAGGGAGGCGGTCTGTGTCGCCTCCGATGCCCTGGAGGATGCCAGCCGTGCGGTGAGTACTCTGCCCGGGACCATCCTCATCTGCGGACCGTCGAGCGAACCGGAAGCGGCAGGTTCCGGCGCCCCGGATGGCTTGCCCGAGGGCATCCTGGACGCCGATCCCCTGGCGGTGCCGTTCCTGCATGCACTGGCCGATGCCACCGAGGTGACGGTTCCTCCGCATGCCTGGCTGTCCGGGCTGGGGGTCCGCGTCATCGGAGGCTTCGAGAAGCCGATCGCTGGCCAAGAAGACATCTGCGCCCACCTTGAAGGGCGGCGGGACCTGGCCCGGGCCCAGTGCACTGCGCTGGAGACCGCAGCCGACCTGCACCGTCGCCGGATCGCCGAACTGCGCCGGGACATCAAACGGGCCGAGGCCCAAGAGCTCGCACAGCGGCTCGTTCCCAAGATCCGCGACCTTGAGGACACACACGCCCAGTGCGTTGCCGCGCTGCCCGGGCTGCGTACGTTGGCCAAAGAGGCAAGCGAGACAGCGCATGAGGCCCAGACGGCGTTCGTCACCGCGAAGGAGCGCGCAGACAAGCTCGAGGGCGAACTGCGGAAGCTGAAGGACGACAGGGCGCAGGCGACGCGGAGGAAGGAGAAGCTGGAGGAGCTCCGCAGGGGGTCAAGCACCGACCGGGCACGGATGATCTGGACGGGCTCTGAGGAAGAGGCTCTGGAGGAGCTCAACTGGAGCTGCCTGCCCGAGGACGAGCCCGGCGCGGAGCCGGCCGACGGCATCAACTCCTACGACGTCGTACCACGGGACACCGAGCGCCCGCCCGAGGTCCGCACCTGTGCGGACCTTCGCAGCGAGAGCCGGTCCCGGCTGACAGCGGCGCTGACGAGGCTCGCCGCAGACACGGCAACCACCGGTGTGGCCACCGTGGAGATCGCCGACGCCCTGCACCATCACGAGGCGCACACCCACGATCCGCACGACACCATCTTCCGTGGCTCGCTGACCGCGCTGAAGACGTGGCTGGATGAGTACCAGGAGCGGGACGCAGGAGCTCGGGAGCAGGTGGAGGTGAAAAGACGGGAGCGGGAGAACGAACAGAGCTACCTCCACGACCTCGTCGAGGAGTCACGCCAGGCCCTCGAAGAAACCCAGGAGTCCATCAAGGAACGCGTGCACAGTGCGCTGGACCGCATCAGCAACCAGCTCAACCTTCTGCACAAAAAAGAGGGGTACGCAGCCGATCTGCTCTACAGCGTAAGCGCGCCGGAGAGCGCCGAGGGCCAGTGGATCTGTCATGTCGTGCCCCGGTGGCAGCGCAACCCTGGCGGCTCCTTGCTGGCCTACGATGCGCCCACCAACACCGCCCAGGAGAAGCTGTTCTCCATCCATCTCGTCCTGGCCGCCCTGCTGGCTGCACCCGACGCGCGGGGGCGCGTCCTCATCCTCGACGAACTCGGTGACTCACTCGGCGCGGAGCACCGTCGTGAGGTGATCGCCGCACTGCGTGACGCTGCGCTGGAACACGGCATCACCGTGTTGGCCACCTGCCAGGACGGCCTGATGGCGGACGTGGGGCCGATGTGTGGCCAGGTACTGCAGTTCCGCTACTACTCGAAATCCGACCCCCTGAACCGGCCCACTGTGATGTACGGCTTCGACGCCAACCGGCGGCGCGTCAAGCTCACCTTGAATGATCTCGTGGTCAGCCGATCCTGAACGACGTGTGCGCATCCGCCGACGGCCGTTGGCCCGACCCTCGGCACCCACAGCCGGAGCACGGCTCTCGTCGTCGTCTTCGTCCTTGCACTCCTCGTCACCCGTCATCAGTGTCCTCGAAGTCGCAGGGCTCCGCGGCATGCCCGTGACCGTAGTGCACTGCAACCGGACTAAACCGACCATGAGTCCACCGACCGGGCGCGTGGGGCTCGCTGACGTTATGTCCACACCTTAGGAGCTCGCACTAGCACCCACCGGAAACGGTTCGACGGTGCCGGGTCCTTCTCCTGATCACGGATACGCAGAGATCGACCTTCTTGCACCAGGCCAGCCAACCAGCTTGTCACCACCGACCGCGCCCGCAGCCACGCGCTATGACCCGCCCCCCTCCCCCAAGCTTGCAGACCACCCTGACCAGCGCAGACTCGCTCCGCCTGATCCACCCGGCAATAGAGAATCCTTCGACGATCACCGGATTCCGGAACGATCACTGAACTCGCACTTCAGAGGGCTCTTGGGCTCTTGAACCTGCTGAACCTGCACGGAAACCCCAGCTCAGATCAATCCGCCACGACGGTTCGGGATCCTGCGACGATCACTAGATCAGCAGCTCAACGCATCACTCATGCAGTGATCCTGCGTGGATTTGTCAGATGCCGGCCTCGGGGGGTAGACGGCGTGCCCGCAGGTCGGACAGGACCACTTGCGTCATGCCGCTGCCGCTGCGCCGGCCGATCCGAAGACGTCGTCGAAGCGGTGCGCCTGCTCTGTGCGTACGAGGTGGAACGCGCCGCTGCGGTGGCGCAGGGCGTGGGCGGTGTAGTGGACGACTTCGGCCGGAGTGAGGACCTTGAGGTCGCCAAAGACGTAGTACAGGGGGGTCGGGGCGTGGGCCGCGGTGAAGAAGAGGCCGGCGGTCACGGTGTCGGCGCTGACGGCGTAGCGGTCGGTGTCGGTGCTGGGCATGCGGTCTTTGGCGTCGATGGTGACGAGGTCGGCGCCGCGGGCGGCGATGAGGTCGGGGAAGTGCCGCAGGGCGGAGCGGGTCCGGCGCAGGGCTTCCCGTATGGCGGGCGGGTAGGTGCCTTGTCCGCAGGGCTGGACGGTCCAGCCGCGGGCGCGCAGCGCGGCTGCCACCCGACGTTCGTGCATGTCGCCTATGGCCTGGCGGTCCTGCCACTGCGTCACCCTGGTTCCCCTTCGGTTAAGTTCCGCGATCCCTGTGCGTGATACGAAGGATTCATAGTTCGTCCTACCCTCCTGGACGCTATGATGCTCCTCATGGCGGCATACGTTGACCCACGGTTTCGTCCCACTCTGTGGCCTGGAACGCCCGTGCCGACACCGGAGTTGATGCCTCTTCACGAGGCGCGGGCCGACGGTGAATGGATCGTTTGGACCCCGCAGGCCCGTTCCCGTTCGCACACGGTCCCCGTGCCGGAGGACTTCTACCTGCGCGAGTTCATGGAGGTCGACCCCGAGGACCTCGACGCCGTAGCCGCCTTGATGCGCACTTACGGACATCTCGGCGGCAGCATCAACACCGGCAGTTGGGACGAAGACGAGTACGAGCGGCTCAAGGAACTCACCGAGCGCGAACACCCCCGCGCGCCGTTCGCCCTGCACGGCGAACTGGCCACGCTCTACATGACGGAGGCACAGGCCGCCATCACCACCTGGCTGGCCCTGCGCCGCGAGGGCGGGCTCGACGCGCTCGTCGAGCCCGAGGTCTCCGAGGAACAACTGGCCCAGTGGCGTGCCGAGAACACACACCAGGAGGAGGTATGGCCTCGGGACCTGGACCACCTGCGCGAGCTCACCCTGGAATTAAGGATCATGCAATTGGAGAGTGAGCTGAACGCCGCGCTGAAGCGGTTCAGCATCGGCATCGGCGGCCTGGACGACCGCTACCCCACCATCCTCGCCGTGGCGTTCCTCCAGCTCTACAACCACCTCGCCGAGGACGCCACCATCCGCGAGTGCGCGAATGAGACCTGCCGCCGCAGCTTCGTACGCCAGCGCGGGCGCGCCGAGTACGGGCAGAACCGCACCAGCGGCATCAAGTACTGCACCCGCGAGTGCGCCCGTGCCCAAGCGCAGCGCGAACTGCGTCGGCGCCGCAAGCAGCAGACTCCCCCGCTACAGCAGCCGCCGCCCCAGAGCCCGGAGCAGCAGGACAGCCCCGAGCCTGCCGGCCAGGCGGGAGATGCGTCGTGATCAGTCTTCGGGAACACCAGGCGGAGGCCGTCTCGCAGATCCGCGCGTGGGCGGGCTTCCCCGTACGCGCGTCTGCGCCCGCCCAAGGGCTGCGTGGCACGGTGATCTGCGCGACCGGCTCCGGAAAGACGATCACGGCCGCGTGGGCTGCGCTGGAGTGCTTCCGTGGCGGGCGGATCCTCGTCATGGTCCCCACCCTCGATCTGCTCGTGCAGACCGCCCAGGCGTGGCGGAGGGTCGGTCACACGGGGCCGATGGTCGCGGTGTGCTCGCTGGAGAAGGACGAGGTCCTGGAGCGGCTGGGCGTGCGGACCACCACAAACGCGATTCAGTTGGCGCTGTGGGCGGGGCACGGGCCGGCGGTGGTGTTCGCGACGTACGCCTCGCTCGTGGACCGCGAGGATCCCGAGGACGTCACGGGCCGGGCGAAGGTACGCGGGCCGCTGGAGGCTGCTCTGGCGGGCGGGGAGCGGCTGTACGGACAGACGATGGCCCCGTTCGACCTCGCCGTCGTCGACGAAGCCCACTCCACCACTGGTGATCTTGGTCGGCCGTGGGCGGCGATCCACGACAACACCCGCATCCCGGCGGACTTCCGGCTCTACCTCACCGCCACCCCCCGCATCCTCGCCTCCCCCCGGCCGCAGAAGGGCAGGGACGGCCAGGAGCTCGAGATCGCGACCATGGCGTCCGACCCGGACGGCCTGTATGGCGAGTGGATCTACGAGCTCGGACTGTCCGAGGCGATCGAGCGCGGCATCCTCGCCGGGTTCGAGATCGACGTGCTGGAGATCCACGACCCCTCCCCCGTCCTCGGGGAGTCGGAGGAGGCGCAGCGGGGCCGGCGCCTCGCCCTGCTGCAGACGGCGCTCCTGGAGCACGCCGCCGCGCTGAACCTGCGCACGGTCATGACCTTCCACCAGCGGGTGGAGGAGGCGATGGCGTTCGCGGAGAAGATGCCGCAGACAGCCGCCGCACTGTACGCGGCCGAGGTCTCCGACGAGGCCCTGGCCGACGCGGACGCCCTGCCGAAGTCGTCGATCGACGCGGAGTTCTACCAGCTGGAAGCCGGCCGCCACGTGCCCTCGGAACGGGTGTGGTCGGCATGGCTGTGCGGTGACCACCTCGTCGCCGAACGGCGGGAAGCCCTGCGGCAGTTCGCAGACGGCGTCGACGCCGACGGCAAACGGGTGCACCGCGCGTTCCTCGCCTCCGTCCGGGTGCTCGGCGAAGGCGTCGACATCGTCGGCGAACGGGGCGTGGAGGCGGTGTGCTTCGCCGACACCCGCGGCTCCCAGGTCGAGATCGTGCAGAACATCGGCCGCGCCCTGCGCCCGAACCCCGACGGTACGGCCAAGACCGCCAGGATCATCGTCCCCGTCTTCCTCAAATCCGGCGAGGACCCGACCGACATGGTCGCCTCCGCCTCGTTCGCACCCCTCGTAGCCGTCCTCCAGGGCCTGCGCTCGCACTCCGAACGCCTCGTCGAGCAGCTCGCCAGCCGGGCCCTGACCAGCGGGCAGCGGCACGTACACGTGAAGCGGGACGAGGACGGGCGGATCATCGGCACCACGGCCGAAGGAGAAGGCGGGCAGGGCGAGACCGAGGGCGCGGTGGAGTCAGCGCTGCTGCACTTCTCCACCCCGAGAGACGCGGCAACAATCGCGGCGTTCCTGCGCACCCGGGTGTACCGGCCCGAATCCCTGGTCTGGCTCGAGGGCTACCAGGCCCTGCTGCGCTGGCGCCGGGCGAACGAGATCACCGGCCTGCACGCCGTCCCGTACGACACCGAGACCGAGGCCGGCGTCACGGAGGCGTTCCCTCTGGGGCGGTGGGTCCACCAGCAGCGGCGCGTGTACCGTGCGGGCGAACTCGATCCCCACCGCAAGATGCTGCTCGACGAGGCCGGGATGGTGTGGGAACCCGGCGACGAAGCCTGGGAGACCAAACTCGCCGTCCTGCGCTCCTTCCACCGCGCCCACGGCCATCTCGCCCCCAGACGCGACGCCCTATGGGGCGACACCGACAGCGAACTCGTCCCGGTCGGGGAACACATGGCCAACCTCCGCCGCAAGACCGGCCTCGGTAAGAACCTGCAGCGCGCCACAGCCCGCGCCGCACAGCTCGCCCAGATCGACCCTGACTGGGACTGCCCCTGGCCGCTGGACTGGCAACGCCACTACGCCGTGCTCCGCGGTCTCGCCGCCGACGAACCCCACGGCATCCTCCCGGCCATCGCCCCCGGCGTGCTCTTCGAAGGCGACGACCTCGGACAATGGCTGCAGCGACAGACCCGCGAGTGGTTCCAGCTCACCGAAGAGCAGCAGCGCAGACTCTCAGCACTGGGAGTGAAACCCGCCGAGCGATCCGCACCAGCCTCCGCAGAGGGCACGAAGGCCTCCGGGAAGGCATCGGCCTTCCAGCGCGGCCTCGCGGCCCTCGCACAGTGGATCCAGCGCGAGGGCGCCCACAAGGCAGTACCAAGAGGGCACGTCGAAACCGTCGTCATCGACGGCCAGGAACACCAGCACAAGCTGGGCGTATGGATCTCCAACACCAAGTCGAGGCGGGACAAGCTCGACCCCGGCCAGCGGGCCGCACTCGCCGCACTCGGAGTTGAGTGGGCTTAGCAGCAGGGTCGGTCGGGTTGCTGAAGCGTGGCGTGTCCTGCGGAGTGCCTAGACACGGCGACTGAGGCACCGTCCGCCGCCTGCCGTCGCCGAGAACGGCGACATCGTGGCCGCCACGCTCGACGGCGAGGCCACCGTCAAGCGCTTCAAGCGTGAGGACGGCCATGCCTAGCTCCTCCCGCACAAACGCCGCCGGGGCCAGTGGTGCGGGCGGGCTGAGCCGGGCCTGGGTTATAGCGGATCGACGGTGAGAAGGCGCTGGTCGAGGTCCAGGTGGATGATGCCGCCGTTCTGCTCGCGCAGCTGGCGCCATGCGGTGTAGCCGGTGAGGATGGCGTGCTCCCAGTCAGCGGCGCGGCAGATGCTGACTTCGAGGTGGGCGGTCAGGTGGCCGATGGTGGTGAGTAGTTCGTTGTCGATGTGCTTGATGTCGGCGAAGTAGCGGTGGCGGGCGGCGTAGGAGAAGACGAGGGCGGAGATGCCTTCTTCGATGGCAATGGCGCGGCCGCCGTCTTCGGCTTCGTCGGTGTGGGGGCTGCTTTTTCGTTTGCGGCCGAGGAGGAAGCGGGTGACGGGGGACCAGCCGAGGACGGCGGCGTGGGCGAGGTGGAAGGCGTCGTGGAAGCGGTAGTCGTCTTCGATGTGCGAGGCGCTGGTGAGGGGATCGCCAGCGGGGGTGCCGTCTTCGCGGGTGAGGACGATGACGGTACTGCCGTCGTCTCGGGTGGTGGGGGTGAAGGTGAGGGTGGTCTGGCGCGGGAGGCGTTCGTGGTCGGGGAAGTCGTCGTCGAAGCGGGTGTGTTCGGTGTCGGGGGTGGTGCGCCAGCGGTCTTTGGTCTTTTCCAGGCTGGCGGTGGCGATGTCGTCGAGGTCGAGGTCGAAGCGGTGGGCGAGGGCGGCTATGTACCACAGTACGTCGCCGAGTTCTTCGCGTAGCTGATGCTTGCCCTGCTCATGGGCGGGCCCGTCGCGCAGGTGTTTCTTGTAGGCGGTGGTGAGGGAGCCGACTTCTCCGGCGAGGCCAAGTAGGGGAATGAGGACGGGGTCCATGTCCTCGGGGGGAGGTTGGAGGGTTTTGATGGCGGCCTGCTGGTAGCGCTGGAAGTCCACGCCTCACTCCTTGTCTGATCTTGGGACATGCCTGTCGGATTCCTCGACGTTGTCGTATCGTAGGACACCGACGTTGGAAATGCAGACGATCGGGAGGAATGCTGAGCACCGTCACACCGGGCATCGACGACATCGTCTCGGTCGTTATCGAGTTCCTGGCCGAACTGCAAGAGAAGCCCGCACCCGAGGTGAGGGCCGAGCTCGAGGACGGCGGAGCGGAGTTGCCGGTCGACTCGCTCCTGATCGTGGAGATCCTCACGCGCATTGAGGAGCGCTACTCCATCGCCATTCCTGCCGACCGCCAGTCGGCCGAGGCCACCCGGTCTGTGCAGGCGTTCGCCCGCGCGGTACGGGAAGCCATCATCGAAAGGCAGCAATCGTGACCCCTCCGCCCTCCGCCGCCCGAGCCCGCGATCCTGAACTCACCCGGCTCGGCGAACGGCTGAAGAAGACCCGCGACTATCTCAACATGTCGCAGCAGTTCGTCTCCGACAACACCGGCATCCCCCGTTCGGCGATCAGTGACATCGAGCGCGGTGAGCGGCGTGTGGACAGCCTGGAGCTGAAGAAGTTCGCCCGCCTGTACCGGCAGCCGGTCGCCTACTTCCTTGCCGAGGAAGAGGATGCGGACGCCGGCGAGTACGCCCTGGCTGGACTGCCACGCGCACTGGCCCAGTTGACCGACGGCGACCAGAAGACGGTGATGGAGTTCGCCGAGTACCTCTCGCTGCGGCGGGCGGCCGAGAAGGAGCAGGAAGACTCCGCGGAACAGGACAGCCAGCGGTGAACTGGGCGGTGGCGCACCGCATCGCCGGGATTGCGGCTGCCCAGGCCCACCGTGATCTGAGCATCGACCGCACCCGTTATGTACCCGTCCATCAGGCATTGAAGAGAGCCGAAGTCGTTGGCATGGCGCAGCCGATGCCGCGCCTGTTCGGCGTCTACCTCTCCCCCGCCGACAACGGGCCGGCCGTGCTGCTCAACGCCAATTTGAACATCGTCACCCAGCGGCACACCGCGGCCCACGAGCTCGGACATCACCAGCTGCGGCACCGCAGCGCGGCCGACGACGACCTCAGCCCGGCACTGCGCTGGGGCAACGGCAGCTGGCCGGACGAAGAGAAGGCCGCAGAGGCGTTCGCCGCATGGTTCCTCATGCCACGCCCGGCGGTCCTGGCGGGTCTCGACCGGATCTGCCAGAGGCACCCGACCAGCCCGGAGCATGTGTACCGGCTGGCAAGGGAGCTGGGCACCTCCTATGCGGGCACCGTGCGGCATCTGCAGAACCTTCGTCTGCTGGATGCCGACCGTGCTCGTCAGTGGACGAAGATCTCCCTGGCCGCGCTCCGCAGCTCCCTGGCGCGCGGGGCGGCCCTGTCTGCGGGAGCCCAGGTCCATGTCGTCACCAGGTCATCCCATCGACAGCAGATACATGTCGACGTCGGTGACGTGCTGATCGTCCGCAGCCCCGGAGCTGCGTTCATCTGGCTGCCCAAGGGCCTAGCCCGCTGCACGGATGTAGAGCAGGTGGCCGTGGTGACCGGCGAGCTGGGCGATCCGTTCGTGCTGGAGGTGTCGGCGGCCGACTGGGACGAGCCGGTCCGGCTGACGGTGGTGCGGGACGCGCCCCGCGCCGGTGTGCACGACGTCTGGCCGGACTGACCACCTGCCGCACCGGACTCCTTTTTGCCCTGCCGACCGTGCCAGGAGGATTCATGATCAGCTTCGAGGTCACCGGCCGTGACGTCACCCGCGCCTGGATCGCCGCCTGCAATGCCCTGGACCGCAAGGACAACCCGTCGCGCACCGGCCTACACACCGTCGTACGCATCACCGACCCCACCACTGACGACACCGGCTTCCGCACGGAACTGGACCGGCTGCGCATCGCCAAACGACACGAGCCGATCGATACCGTCGCCGGCACCCTTTTCCCGGCCGGCCTCGCGGCCCGGGCCGCCGATCACGCCGATCTCGTGTCCCGCTACCGCGCCATGTACCCGCGGCTGAAGAAGTTCCCGGGCAATGCGCACGGCACCTACTTTGGCCGCCTGGTCGCCTACCCCGGCGTGAAGAAGACCGACATCGACCAGGTCGGCAACATCATCAGCCGGCTGCGCAAGCAGGCCTCGGGCAAAGGGCCGATGACCGCCGCCTATGAAGCGGACATCGCCCACCCCGACGACGGCGACGTGCCGGCCGAGCTGCTCGTGCACGCCGCCGACCGAGACAACCTCTACCGCGGCTTCCCTTGCCTGAGCCACGTCTCCTTCCAGCTGGACCGTGACGGCCGAGTGCACGCCGCGGCGCTGTACCGCAGCCACTACATGTTCGAACGGGCTTACGGCAATTACCTGGGCCTGGGCAGGCTGCTCGCCTACATCGCCGATCAGGCCGACCTGGCCGTCGGGACCCTGACCGTCGTAGCCGGGCACGCCCACCTGGACGGGCCGATCACCGCCATACGCCCGCTGCTGAGTGACACCCCGCCCCTGGCCGCATAACCCCCGCCTCAGCAAGGCACGTTGATCCCCCACTTGGGCGGGAACCAGGCCGGTACCGGTGCCGTCGAGGAGCGGTAGGTCTGCTTGATGCGGCTGCGGCCGCTGATCCCTGCGATCTCCGGGTGGGCGACGCGCGCGTATTTGTCGACCTCGCAGAACAGGTTCTGGCAGTCGATCAACTGCAGCGGGCGCCCCCGCAACCCTGCAAAGTCCAGGCCCAGGCGGGCGAAGTGCTCGTCCTGGGTGTCAGCCATGTACCGGATGACATCGGCCTCGATGCCGTCGGCCGCCACACCGAAGCACTTGCGGATCCCGTCCCTCGCGCCGGGCCCGGGCACTACGAAGTCCATCTCCGAAAACGGCATCTGAGCCGCGTAGTTGAGGTCGATCACGAACTGGTACGCCAGGAACGGACCGATGGCCGGATACCCCAGCAGGACTTCGTAGGCATCCCGCAGCGTTGACGCTGCCAGGATCTTCTCCGGGGCGCCGGCCGTCATCATCATCTCCAACAGCCGCAGATGATTGCGGTGCTTGCGCTGTTCTCCCAGCTGCGGCGGCGGCACGATGTAGGCGGCCGAGTACAGCCGCTCCCCCGCCGCGAATGCCCGCGACAGCACCCGGTCAAAGACCCGGTGGTCGTACCCGTCCCACCGCACCTCGCCCAGCTCACCGGTCAGCAGCCGCCACGTGGACTCCTTGTTGAAGACCTTGAACAGCAGGGTGCGGAAGAAGACCTCCTCCCACTCCGACTCGCCGTCGTAGATGACGTCACCGATCAGGACCTGGCTGACCCGATCCGCGGCCCGGTAGCAGTTGGTGAACCGGTACCGAGACAGGATCGGATCACTCGTCCACGGCCCCCGCCCACCGGACAGCCGCGCCTCGTACACCGCCTGACGTGCCGCAGCAAAACGCCAGTACGTTTCGAAAACAGGAGTCGGGTGCAGTATCCGCCCCGCAATGCGGATCCCGGCCGCAGCAGCAGCCCCCGAGCCCTCCGGCCTCCGGCGTCCTTGCAGCAGCGTCACCATGCACTCAATATATATTCGATACAGGGTAGTTGCACGAACAAGGGGGACCCGTGGACCTGCTGTGGCAGCAGCCCCGCCGCAACACGCTCGTCACCTGGCCCAACGACGTCGACCAGCGCCTCGACATACTCGTGCGGGCCGCAGTCGCCGCCGGCGAACAGACGTCCCGCTCCCAGATCCTGGCCGCACTCGTCGCCACCGCAGAAGCGAGCCCCGAGGCCGTAGCCGATCTCCTCCACGCCTACCGGCGGCTGCCCACCGATGCCCTGGCCGCGGACAACGAACGCCCCGACCTGCCCACCATCCGCACCCCCGGCCCCACGCGCACACAGTGACTCAACGGGGGCTTTCCGCAGCTGAAGTGGGGCGGTGACCTCTAGCCTTGTGCAGTCGGCCCCCGGAACCCGGCCAGCCCGCCGGACGCGAGCCACCCAGGCAGGGGCCACGGGCTGGCTGTGAGGCGCGTGTGGGGCTGGCACTGAGCAGGAGCAGAAAACGGCATCGGGGGTCTGGCGTGGCAGCGGGGGTGTTGCGGACCGTGCCGCTGGCCGGGGAGCTGACTGCATCGTTGATCAGCCGTGTGGCGGCCCGCTACGGTCTCCCGACCGCCGGTGTGCTGCGGCTGTGGACGTGCCGCAACTCCCCCGCCCGGCACGACGGCGGCGGTGCGAGGGCGGACGCGGAGGTCGTCCTCAACGGGGCC
Source organism: Streptomyces recifensis (assembly GCF_002154615.1). Taxonomy (NCBI): domain Bacteria; kingdom Bacillati; phylum Actinomycetota; class Actinomycetes; order Kitasatosporales; family Streptomycetaceae; genus Streptomyces; species Streptomyces recifensis. The sequence continues at coordinate 20,043 of NZ_MUNH01000063.1, read as the reverse complement.
GGGCGGCAGGTGCTCTCCGAGCTGTGCAGGGTGGGGCCCAAGGTACTGGCGCGCGCTTTGCCTGCCTTCACCATGGACGACCCCAAGATCAGCACCGGCCCGGAGGCCGGGGTGGCACAGGCACGGTGGCGGGCGGCCAGCACGGTAGCAGGTCCGGCCGCGTTCGGCTGCCGATTGTGCACCGCGCGGCGCACCGGGCAGGCGGTGCGGGCGGTGCACTACGTGCCACCGTGGCATCGGGTCTGCCTGCGGCACGGACGCTGGCTGCTGGACGCGGACGCCGACCAGCAGCTGGAACACCTCGATGTGCGCGGCGCGGCTGAGGTGGTGGCCGCGCAGCGGCGGTGGCCGGGCGTGGCACGGCGTGCGGTGCGGGCCGGGGTGGAGCCGGAGCAGGCGTTCACGCTGGCACATGCGGTGGTGGCCCACTGGTGGGAGCAGGCCCTGTCCTGGGAGCAGGAGGAGATCTGGCCGCGCCGTCTGCACCAGCTGGCGGGCGGCAACGCAGGATCACGGCTTGCGTGGTGGCGGATCGTGGGCCGGGACGCGGCGATCTTCCCGGAGGTGGTGGCCGTCGCAGACGCGTTGCTGGAGCCGGCGATGGCCGAGGTGGCCTGGCAGGCGAGCGGCGGGATGAAGCCTCGGGCGCGGAGCGCCGACGACCCGTTCTGTCACCGGCTGGGCGAGCGGGTGGGCCGCACCTGGCTAGGGCCCGAACTTGCGGCCGACCACGGCAGCCCGCTGAACGGCTGGAAGGGCGCGATCGTGCGCGCCCGCCGCCACCAGACGGGACCGCCGGGCTGGCCGGAGGATCCGTGGCACCTGAAGCGGGAACAGCAGCCCGCCACAATGGCCGGCCAGCTGCGCGTCATGGCGGCAGAAGCCCAATCGGGCGGCTCGGGAACCCGGTGGCGGGCCACCGTCCCTGCCGAACAACGGTTCCGCATCACGCAGTTGGTCGACGAAGCACGCGGACAGCTGGTGGAGCTGCGCGGCGTGCACAGCGGCACCACCGCCGAGGTGGGCCGCACCCTGCTGGAGCACCTCAGCCACAGTGCCGACCTGATCGACCAGGCCCTCCTGCATACCGCCGCCGCAGCAGTCGCCTCCGGGGTGGCGCTGGAGGAGGTGGCCCAGTGGTGCCGCCTGCCCGCCGAGGAGCTGGCCGGGGTGCTCGCTCTGGGTGAGGGCGAGGACTGACACAACGGCCTGCAAGGGGAACGTGAAAGTGCGGGGCTCTGCACTGACACCGGTGCCCTGGGCGCGGCACCCTGGGGTGCCGCGCCAACATCCGGCGGTTGCACCGATGTTGCGGTTACCGGCCGGTTCTCCTGCGCGGCAGGTCAGGCATGGCGTTGTGTGGAGTACGTGATCATCGACAGCAGCCAGGAGGCCGCATCGTCCGCGGTCCCCGGGGCCGGGTGCCGCAGCCGCGAGCCGCACAGTACGGGCGGTGCTGTTCGACGCGAAGAAGCCGCGGCTGTAAAGGCCAGCCTGATCGATGTGCGCTTTCGAGACCCTCTGGGGTGTTCGCGTCAGGTCCCGTGGCTCGAGGCTGCGCAGGACATCCCTTTCGAGGAGAGTCCTGCGGTACGACCTTTCCCTGTCCGGCCCGGGCGGCGCGTTGCTCCGGGCTGGTGGTGGTCGTCGACGACCGGACGGCTGGTGGCGTACGGGTCCGGTGTCATGCGGACCGAGCTGATGCTGCGGGACAGGGATCCGGCGGTGGTGGCGCTGGCCTGCCGGCCGGTGGAACTGGTATGGCGTGAGGAAAGCAGGGTCGTCGGTCATGCGCCGCAGCTGATGGCCAGGCTTCAGGACGGCAGCGGCCTGTTGCTCGACTGCGCGGAACGCAGCGGGCCCTCTGCCCGGCTGGCGGCGCGGGCACGGGTTGTGGCGGCTGCCGCCAGGGCAGCGGGCTGGTCCTACCGGCTTGCGGGGCCGCCGGATCCGGTGCTGGTGGCCAACGTGCGGTGGCTGGCGGGTTACCGGCATCCCCGGTACGCCGCAGGGCCGCGGACGCCAGCTCTGCTGGAGGTGTTCGCCAGTCCGCGGCCGGCGGTGGAGGCGGTGTGTGAGCTGGGTGACCCGATCGCCGTGTGGCCTGCGGTCTTTCACGCGCTGTGGAGCGGTGTGCTGCGGGTGCGGCTGGACGAACCGCTGCACGAGCGTGCCGTCGTCTCGGTCGCACGGCAGGAGGCCGAAGCGGCGTGACGCAGGCGGTTGTCGAGGTCGGGGCGCGTCTTCGCTACGACGGACGGGTATGGACGTTCGCCGTGCTGGAAGGCGTCCGGGCCACGCTGGTGAGCGACGAGGGCGCCTCGGCGGTGGTGCTGCTGCCCTACCTGTTCGCCGATCCGTCCTTCGAGGTGGAAGGCGGGCCGGCGCCGGGGAGGGTGCCGCCGTTCGGCCTGCTGGAGGCGCTGCCGGCCGAGGTGCGGGAGCGGGCTCTGGCGTGGCAGCGGCATGTGCGGGAGGTGGAGACCGGCTTTCCTGACGCGGTCGGGCAGGGCGCCCCGCGTGAGCAGTTCGATCCGGCCACGCGGAGCCTGGCGCAGCGGGAGCGGGCGAAGGCCGAGGAGTTGACGGCGGGGGGCTGGGCGGCGAGTGCGGCGACGGTGCGCCGGATGCGGGCGCGCTACCGCAGCGAGGGCTTGTGGGGGCTGGTGGACGGCCGGGCGGTGCGGGAGCGGTCGGCGGTGGGGCGGGCCGATGAGCGGGTGGTCGCGGCAGTCAGGAAGGTGCTGGAGGGGCAGCGGGAGCGCTCGACGGGCACGCTGGTGCGGCTTCGCCGCCGGGTGGGGTGGCTGCTGGAGGAGGAGTACGGCTCTGGGGCGGTGGCTCTGCCGCCGGCGTCGACGTTCAACCGGCTGGTGCACGCGGTGGCCGACGGACAGGGCCTTTTGGGGACAGCCACTCAGCGGCGGTGGCATGCGTCGCGGCCGGCACCTCCCTTCACGCCCACGGTGGCACTGCGGCCGGGCGAGCTGGTGATGCTGGACAGCACGCCGCTGGATGTCCTGGCGGTGCTGGACGACGGTGTGACCGGCCGTCTTGAACTGTGCGTCGCGCTGGACGTGGCGACGCGCAGCATCTGCGCGGCGGTGGTGCGTCCGGTGGGCACGACGTCGGTGGACGCGGCGATGCTGCTGGCGCAGATGGTGGTGCCGGTGGCGATGCGGCCGGGCTGGGATGCGGGCTGTCCATGCAGCGGTCGGTCATCCCCTACGAGCGGCTGATCGCGTTGGACGCGCGGCTGGAGCAGGCTGCCGCCCGGCCGGTGATTATGCCGGAGACGGTGGTCGTGGACCAGGGCCGGGTGTATGTGTCGGCGTCGTTCGTCTCGGCGTGCGAGAGCCTGGGGGTGTCGGTGCAGCCGGTGCCGCCGGCGAACGGCCCGGCGAAGGGGAACGTGGAGCGGACGTTCCGCGCGATTGCCGACGGGTTCAGCCAGTACCTGCCGGGCCACACCGGCTCCGATGTCTCCCAGCGGGGCGCGGCCGCGGAGCAGGATGCCTGCTGGAGCCTGACGCAGCTTCAGGAACTACTGGACGAGTGGGTCATCTGCGGGTGGCAGGAGCGCCGGCACGAAGCGCTGCGGCACCCGATGATGCCGCGGGTCGCCGTATCCCCGAACGAGATGTGGGCGGCTTTGGTGGCGTTGACCGGGCATGTACCGGTGCCCTTGTCCGCCGACGATTACGTCGAGCTGCTGCCTCTTCGGTGGCAGGCCGTCAACGACTACGGCGTCCGCTTCGGCTACCGCACCTACGACCACCCCGGCCTGAACCCCTACCGGCGCCGCCGCTCACCGCGGGCGGACAAGAACGGACGGTGGGAGGTCCACCACAACCCCTACGATCCGAACCGGGTGTGGGTGCGCCTGCCCGAGGGATGGCTCGAGGTGCCGTGGGTCCACGCGGGTGCGGTCCGGCGCCCGTTCACCGCGTTCACCTTCGACCACGTCCGCCGCACCGTGGAACGCCGGGATGGCCGTGAAGAGCACGAGGCCGCGATCGCCCAGGCGCTCGATGCGCTGCTGCGCCGTGCCAGCCAGGGACTGGGCAGCAGGCGAGAGCGGACGGTAGCCGCCCGGGCCCAGGCGGCCGCGCAGATGACCGACCCCTCCCCCGCCACCACCCCGCAGCAGTGGCCTGCGCCTCTCGCACCAGGGGCCTCGTTCGGGCTGCCCGGTTCCTTCACCGTCCCGCTTGAAGACGGCGATGGCTGGGACACCAACGACAGCCTGGACGACATCGAGGACAACCAGGACGACGAGGACTACCTTCTCGCCGCCCTTGCCGACGGCCAGGACGCCGCGGCAGCCCACGCGGATGAGGCCGAAGCATCCGGGCCGACGGCCGAAACGACCCAGGACCAGGCCGCTGAGCAGACGCTGAACACCGTCGGGGCGGGCGGCCTGCGCATCTACGACCCGTACCAGGAGGCCCAAGCATGGTGACGACGGCGCAGCCCGCCACGACGAGCACGTTCAGTCCGCTGACCACGTGGGACGGATGGCAGCAGTTCGTCGACACGCCCCACGCACCGGCACGGGACGCCGGCGACCAGGAATGGACGCTGGAGCAGCGGGAGGACTACCACGCACGGTTCGTGGTGCTGAAGACCCCCGCCATGGACACCATCTCCACCGCGGTACGCCGCCTGCTGCTGCTCAACCGCGGCCAGCAGGGCGGAGCCAGACGCGGCCTGATCATCTCCGGGCCGGCCACCACCGGGAAGACCACCGCCATGCAGCAGCTCGGGCGCACCGTCGAACTCGCCGACCGGCGCCGCCACCCCAACCAGGACGGGCGGCTGCCGGTCCTGTTCATCACCGTGCCGCCATCCTCCACGCCGAAGATGCTCATCAGCGAGTTCGCCCGCTTCCTCGGCCTCCCCGCCCTGGAACGGATGAACCAGATCCAGATCACCAACGCCGTGTGCGAGCTGCTGTGCGAGATGGGCACCCAGCTGGTCCTGGTCGACGACGTGCACCTGATGGACACCCGCAGCCGGGCCGGCGCCGAGACCTCCGACCAGCTGAAATACCTCGGCGAGCGGATCCCGGCCACTTTCGTCTACTCCGGCATCGACGTCGAATCCTCCCCTCTGCTGACGGGGGTACGCGGCTCCCAGCTCGCCGGCCGCTTCAAAATCGTCCGCAACCAGCCGCTGCGCTACGGCAGCGGCGCGGACCAGCAGATCTGGCATGACCTGGTGCGCGGCATGGACAGTGCCCTGCGACTGCACCGCCACCGGCCCGGCACCCTGCTCGCGCACGCCGCCTACCTCCACGCCCGCACCGGCGGCCGGATGGGCAGCCTCTCCCACCTCATCCGCGAAGCCGCCCTGGTATCCCTGCTGGACGGCACCGAGAAGATCACCAAGAAGCTCCTCGAACAGATCGAACTCGACACGGCCGCCGAACAACGGGCCCGAGCACCGCACCGCCGTCGGCTGCCCGCGCAACGCCAGCACTGACCGGCGGCGTCTGCCTCAACCATCCGTCCCGATCCCCTGTTTGGCCACTGCTCGGATGCTGGTGCATCCGGGCCCGCCAGGAACGACCGCTGCTCCCTGATGCACGACTTTCTTCCACCACAGCCGCAGCCGCCGCAGACGGCTGCGACACGACCGGGGCCGGTACGGCTCGCGCCGCTGCAGGGCGAGACCAACCTGTCGTACCTGGACCGGCTGGCCGACCGCTACCGACTCGGCGTCCGAGACCTCATCCCCGCGCTGCTCCACGTCGGCGGAGGCCTGTTCAAGGGCTACCGCACAGACGGCGAGGTGTACCTCAACGCCGAAGCCCGAGCCCGCATCTCCGCGTTCTGCCGCGTGCCCGATGACTTGCTGGAAAGGGCCCTGCCCGCCTGGGCCGCTCAGGAGCCTTTCGCGCCCAACGGGGAGGGTGCGGCCGGGCGGTTCCGCTTCGGGAGCGTGGTGCCGGCCGCGGGGGAAGGCTGCCGGCTGTGCACGGCCGTACGCACCGGACGGACCAAGACGGCCCGGGTGAATCTACAGCCGCACACCCGGATTTGTCCGCGCCACCGGCGCTGGATGCTCGGCACCCACTGGGTCGACGGCGCGCCGGCCCGGACCGAGCAGATCGATCTGGCGCGGCTGCCGGAATTGCTTGCGGCACACCGGCGGCACTTGGAGCTACTGCGCCATCGGCCGGATGCGGCCAAGGCGTTCGAGGTCGCCCATGCCGTGGTCGTCTTCTGGTGGGCGCAGCAGTGGCCCGACGAAGAGCAGTGGCCGCACCGGGCACTGCAGCTCGCGCCGCCAGGGGCTGATCCGGGCTGGTGGCGGCTGCTGGTCAGAGACGCGGTCACCTACCCGGAGACCGTGGCCCTCGCCTCGGTCCTCACCGGCGAACGTACCCGGCAGCGGCTGCTCGACGACACCGGCGGGCATCTGCCCCACACGCTTGCCCACACCCCAGGTCTGGTCACCCAGTTGGCGCACGCCACGAGGCAGCCGTGGCTTGCCGAGCGGATCGCCTCGACCTCGGCCGGTCCCTTGCTGCTCTGGGCGCAGCACTGCGTACGGGCGGACTCAGATCCAGCCGTCACCGACCGGCTGTGGACGCTGCACATGGCGCACCGGCCCCGTCCCATCGCCCGCGAACTCACCGCCTACCGCGACGCCGCACAGCAGCCGGAGAAAGCCACGGGCAGTACGCGGCTGCACCTGGGGCTCCGACACACCTCGGATCAGGCGTTCACCACCGGCCTGGCACACGCCCGTGCCTACGCCGCCGTCCACGGTCATCTCGCCGCACCGATCCGCAGCCGCTTCAACGGTTTTGCCCTGGGCACGTGGCTGAAGAACCACCGGGAATTCGCCGCGATGCCACCCGAACACGTCGCCGCGCTCGAGGCACTGGATCCGTGGTGGCGGCCGCCGTGGACGGTGATGTGGCAGCGCTCCTACTACCAGGCCCGCGACCACACCCACGCCCACGGAGCCCCGCGGCCCGAGCACGGCTTCCCCACCACCAGCTTCGGCCTGGGCGAATGGCTGTACAACCAGTGCACCAGCTACGACACCCTGCACCCCGCACAACAGCGCCTCCTGGCCGACATCGGTCTCACCCCCGCGCGCGCCCGGGCTGCCCGGCCCCGCCGCAAGCACATGGCCACCCACTTCCAGCACGTCCTCGCTTGTGCCCGCGCTTTCGCCGACGCCCACGGCACGCTGGTGAACGCGACCACCGGCACTGTCCAGGACGGGCTCAAGCTGGGGCAGTGGCTGTCCAACCAGCGCAGCAAAGACCGCGCCTACCAGCTTCGTCACGGCACCCCCTCGTCCCGGGCGCTGGCGCTGTCGGCGATCGACCCGTGGTGGAACCCGCCCTGGACGCTGGAATGGCAGCGCTCCTGGCACCAGGCACGCACCCACGTCGACGGCGGTCACGTCCTGGATCCCGCGGCCGGGTTCCCCGGCGCAAGCAGCGCGCTGGCCACGTGGCTGACCACCCAGTGCGCCCAGTACGACACTCTCCTGCCCGGCCAGCAGGACCTCCTCGCCCGAATCGGGCTGACCGCGGACCGGGCCCGTGGCGCTGCCGCACGGCCCGCGGAGTGCGACACCGACTTCGCTGTCGGTCTCGGCTACGCATGCTCCTATCACGCGGCACACGGCACTCTCGCTGCGGCGATCAGCACCGTCCACGGCGGGTTCGAGCTGGGGCGGTGGCTGCGCCGGCAACGCCAGCACGCCCGCGACCACACCTACCGCAGTACTCCTCCATCCGCCCAGACGAAGGCCTTGACCGCAGTCGATCCTTGGTGGTGCCCGCCCTGGAACCTCGCGTGGCAGCGCGCGTGGCAGCACATCCACGACCAGATCAAGGCCGGCCACCGGCTCGACATCGACCGTCACTTCCGCAGCTTCGCCCCCGCCCAGCGCGCGTGGCTGCGACTGCAGCGCACCCACTATGACGACCTGCACCCCGACCAGCAGCGCCTCCTGGACGGCATCGGCCTCACCCGCGAGACCGCCCGCACCCGGCCCATCACCCCCTACGCGGAAACCGCGCTCGCCCACGCTGGCTCCTACGCCGCCCTCCACCGCACCCTGGCTGTGGCCCACTCCACCGTCCACGACGGCTTCCCCCTCGGCCGCTGGCTCAACAGCCAACGCCAGCAAGCCCGACGCGACACCACTCCCAGCGCCCGCCACCAGGCCCTGACCGCGATCGACCCGTGGTGGAACCCGCCCTGGGACCTGGCCTGGCAACGCGCCTACACCCGAACCCGCACCACCCAGGACCGACCCGGCGGCCCGCCGGCCGACGTCCGAGCGTGGACCACCGCACAACACGCCGCGTGGCATCGTCTACGCCCCGAACAGCACAAACTCCTGACCGAACTCGGAGTCGGGCCCGGCACCTTGAACGCCACCGGCCACCGCCGCCGGATCAGCCGCGTCTACCCGCCCAGCCCCGGACTCGACCACGCCCGCACCTACGCCCAGGTCCACGGCCACCTCTCCCCCAGCACAGACACCCACCAAAACGGCTTCCCCCTCGGCCGCTGGCTCGTACAAAAACGCCGCGCAGCCCGACAAGGCCGCCTGGCCCCCACCACCAACCAGGCCCTCGAAAGCCTCGACCCCTGGTGGTGCCCACCCTGGCCCCACCTCTGGCAACGCACCTACCAGCAGGCGATGTTGACCCACCACACCGGCCAAGGCCACTCCCCCACCCTCCAGCGATGGACCGAGCAGCAACGCACCCGCTGGAACACCCTCCACCCCCAGCAACAACACCTCCTCACCACCATCGACATCCACACGAACCCGTCACCTCCTCCGCCGACGGGCGACGTGGTGACGATGCGGTCAGGCACGCTAGGCCAATGAGCGACACGCGCTTCTTCAACGACGAACCGTTCCTCGACGACGAGGGGTCCGACCTGCTGGGGCGTGAACGGTACGCGCGGCACGCGATGGAACTGCTGGGACGTGTCCGGGCCCAAACCGAGACCGGCGTCCTTGCATTGATCGGCCCCTGGGGTTCCGGAAAGTCGACGATCCTGGGCAAAGTGACACGCCTCCTGCAGCGACAGGACAGCAGCGAGGACTGGCTGATCGCGGAGCTCAACCCCTGGCTGTACTCCGACCTGGAGACGCTGACCGCGGCACTCTTCAGCGAGGTCCGAGCTGCCCTCCCCAAAGGAAGGCGCTGGTCAGAAGTCCGTAAAACGCTCGGAGGCTTCGGGCAGGCCATTAGCCCCTTGGGCAAGCTCACCGCGCTTGCCGGCCTCGACTCAGAAGGCCTGATCAAGGCTTTTAGCGACCGCATCAGCGGAGACACCAGCGCCTCGGCGGCCAAGCGGAAGGCCGAAGAGGCCCTGCGGCGGGCAGGGCAGCCCGTCCTGGTCGTCATGGACGATCTGGACCGCCTCACCCCCGACGAGTTGCTCCTTGTCTTCAAACTGGTGCGCCTGGTGGGCCATCTACCGAACGTCTACTACCTGATCAGCTTCGACGAGCAGACGCTTCTGGACGTCCTGCAACGCAGCGACCTCGTAGGAAACAGCGAGGGCAGAGCCCGCGAGTTCCTGGAAAAGATCATCCAGGTGCGGCTCGACCTTCCCGCGTTCCGCGAACGCGACGCAGCCGCCATGAGCATCCGCGCACTCAACGCCCTGCTGGATTCCCACGGCTTGTCCATGACGCCAGGCGAGGAACGACGCTTCTCCGAGGCCTACTTCCGGCACCTGCAAGACAGGCTGCAGACGCCGCGGGCCGTCAAACGCTACTTCGGGCAGGCCGACGCCACTCTCGGCTCCCTCACCGGAAACGTGGACCTGGTCGACTTCCTCATCGTCACCTTCCTGCGCACCAACGAGCCCGGCGTCTACCGGCTCCTGGGACGGCACCGCGCGGAGCTGACCGGCACCAGCATCGACCCAGCACAGCGACACAGCACACAGCAGCCCGGGGAACGAGCCGAACGCTGGCGCCGCCGCCTACGCGAAGTCGGCGTGGCCGAAGAACACATCAAAGGCGTGCTCAACCTGCTGGCTCTGCTGTTCCCGACAGTCCAGCAAGACCTCGGCAACGGAAGCGACACGCAAGCCGCCGCCCAGCGCCGCGGGATCGGCAGCGCCGACTACTTCGACCGATACATGGTCTTCGGCGTCCCCGACGACGACCTTCCCGAAGCCTCCTTCGACCAGGCCCTGGCCCAACTGGCCGCCGGCACCCCTGGAGAGGAAGCAGCCGAACTGCTACTCCGCCTCCGCAACGACACCCACCGCATCACGCGCCGAATCGAGCAGCGCCGCAGCACTGGCATCAGCCTCCCCGCCGCTGCGCTGCTCAAGGCCATGGCAGACAGCTACGGTCAACTGACCGCCGAACCGGAAATGATGGGCCTGGTCAACAGCGGCATGAGCATGCAATTCCTGGCCCGGGACCTCCTCACCGACCTCCCACCAGAACAAAGAGCTTCCGTACTGGCCGCCATGGCCGCCACTCACGACGGAACGGTCCTGGCCACCCGGACACTGCACCGCGCCACCAATTCAGACAACGACGATTCCGAGGAAGTACAGACCACCCAAGACTGGTCTCTTCAGGCCCGCAACGCCGTAACCGAGCAGATCGCCCAGCACCTCACGCCCACCACAGGCAGACCTGCTGAGGAACTCACCGAGCCCGCCACCGATCTGATCTGGATGTGGCGCCACACCCACCCCGACAGCCTGCGCCCCTGGCTACGCCAACGCCTCGACCACGGATGGGAACCCCTCCCCCTCCTGGGCAAACTTCTCCACCCCACGCCACACCCGCACCGCCTGATCGACGAAAGTGTCCTGGCCGGCCTCGACGCGATGTTCGGACTCGACGACCTCTACACACGCCTGGACCCCCTCCTCCAGACCCAGACCAGCAACAACTCTGCCGACGAACACCACGCCAACATCCTGCAAGCACTCCGCGAGCACCGCCCCGCCGCCAGCCAGACACCACCCTCAGACTCCGGCACCACAGCATGACCCCGCGCCAGAGGAACGCCTCCCCCTAAGTAGCGACCCAATCCATCTGCATGCCATCCAGACAAACTGCATAACCCCAGGCCAGAAACCTGAAAGACCCCGCCAAGCCACGCTCAGCAGAACCGTCAGTACCAAAACGACCCACTACACCTGAGAAATCCCCAGCTCAGAGCTCACCCGCTGCGCATAAAAAAAGACCCGCGACACGCGCTGCGAGAACTGGGTGTGGAGTGGGCGTAAACAGCACTTTGACAGCGGTTCGGGAGGCAGTCGGCCGCCGCAGCCGGGACGGAATGTTCATGAGTTTCGACAGCATCGGGCCGTACTTGCAGTCCGCGTCCGTCCGTGCCTCGTCGACGGCTTCAGGATCACGTCGAATCCGCGTCGGTTCGACTGGCATCGCCGTGGGTCGATGCTCGGTCCCCGTCACCGACCTGATAGCGCCCGTTCGACTCGTCCGGCCGGTCAGGAGGGTGCGCCGGACAGGACTTCCACCTTGCCGGTGTCGAGCGAGTAGTAGGCGCCGACCACGGCAAGGGCGCCGTTTCGCACGAGTGGGGCCAGGTCCCGGTTGGAGCGCAGATCGGCCGCGGTCAACCTGACCTGGGCGCGGGCCATGGTCTCGACCGGGTCGGCGCCACCCTCCCGGACGGCCTGCTTGTACGCCGGCTGCAGGGCCTTGACGATCGCCTGCAGGTTGCCGGACAGCGGTTTGCCGTCACGAAGTGAGTAATACGCCGCCTTGACGGCTCCGCAGCGCTGATGCCCGAGGACCACGATGAGGGGGGTGTCACTCGTCATGGGCCCGTACTCGACAGAACCAGTGACTACCGGGTCGACCGCCTCCCCACCCGTGCGCATCACGTAAAGGTCACCCAGGCCGGTATCGAAGAGGAGTTCAGGCGGCACTCGGGAGTCGATACACGAGAGGATCGCCCCAAAAGGTTCCTGCTCCTGGGCCACGAGCTGGCGCCGGTTCGGATCCCGGTCGGGGTGTTGAAGGTCTCCGCTCACCCAGCGCTTGTTGCCTCCCATCAGCCTCGCGAATGCCGCGTCGGGCGTGGTGGGCCGCGCTTCCGGTGAAGCGCTGGTCGCACTCGAGGCGGCCTTCCTCGATGAGCACCCCGCAAGCGCGACCGTGGCGCCCATGAGTCCGCCGACAAGGAGCGCTCTACGATCCGGACGTCCGGCTCTGTCCATCGGTCGTTCCCTTCGATGCCGCTCAGACACGTCCCTGCGGTTGACCAGGCCGATTGTTCAGTGTGATGTGGGTGCCCCGGCAGCAGGCGCAAGTGGGCGTGGGCTGCATTGCCGCAGACGGCCCACACAGGCAGGGGGCGTTCCATGTCGGGTTCGCGGAGGTAGCCGACGGTGACGGCGGTGGGGATCAAGGCCGTGAGGCGGCTACCGCGCTGTGCGGCGGCGGTTGGTGGAGGTCTGCGTGGCGAGGTGGCGCAGGATCCGCATGCACGGTGGTCGCGGGGGGGGCGGTGACGCGGTTCAGGGCTGGCGCCCACTCCTGTGCAGCCGTGTGCTGGGGTGTTGGGGGGCGGGCGCGGTGGCTGGACGTCGTCGGTCTGCTGGTGCCACCAGTCGGCTGGGCGGTGTTCTCCGGTGGCGAGGTGGTGCAGGTGGAGGCAGTAGGCGGCGGGCTGTCCGGGGCCGACGGCGTACTGCCACCAGAGGCGGCGCCGTCGTCGGTGTCGGTCAGCTGCAGGACGCAACAGGACTACGGGGCTTCCGATTCCCTGTCGCCTTCCGCGTCCAGCAGAGGGTGGGAAAGCAGCTCGGGGACGTTTCGTAGCAGGGCTGCGGTCATCGCCAGCAGCGTTTCGGCTTCCGCGCGGCTGTAGTCGAAGTCCCGTGTGACCGCATCGTCGTGCATAGCTCCGGAGGTCTGGCCGTAGAGCGCGTCCTGGATGCGCCACCACCGCTCGGTCTGGTTGAGCTGCTTCGCGAGCTTCTTGGAGCCGGGATCGTCCCAGCCAACGTTCTGCTGGATCCACTCCAGAGCTAGCCGCACTTCAAGGATCGCGCCCCGGATCTGGTTGGTGGTGATCAGCCGCTGGGCTTCACGGAGTCTTCTGCCAGGCTCGGCACGCCGGGAGTCGTGGAGCGGGTAAGGAACAGCCATTTCGAACGCCGCAGACGAGGCAACCTGCGCGATCTGCTCCTCCCAGGTGCTCTTCGGGATGGTGATGCGGTCGGTGACCTTCGCGGTGCCGGGGTAGCCCACGGCCTGCGGGAGCCTGGCCTCCATCTCAACCTCGAAGGCGACGTTTCCCGTTTCTGGCGGCCTCGATCGCGTGGAGTTGCAAGGGCGTCAGCGGGAACACCAGCGGCTGCCGGTGGACGGTGACGCCCCTGTTTCCTACGGGGCGTTCCGATCCTCCCCGAGGTAGGGCAAAGGGGCGGTGAGTCCCAGGGGCGAGCGCTTCCCGTACACCATTACCCGTACGCTCACAGGACGGGGAACGTGCGTTATTGGTACGCGATAGGTACGCTTCGTGGATAGGATGGGCAACGGAGGTGTCCCATGTCCGAGTTGTTCGACGCCGTGGACGCGCTGGTCGCGTCCCGCTCCCCGCTGCCGCCGCCGGCGGAGCGCAGGCGGCTGCGCCAGGCTCACGCGCTCACCCTGGACGAGGTGGCCGCCGCGCTGCAGGTGCGGCGGGCGACCGTCGGCGCGTGGGAGTCGGGCCGGACCGAACCGCGGCCGCCGGAGCGGGAGGCGTACGCGCGCCTGCTGGAGCAGCTCGCCACGCTCTACCCGGCCCCTGAGGACGCGGGTGCCGAGCAGGAAGACGCCTCGGTGCCGCGGACGTTCACCGCCCCGGCGCCCCCAGCCCCTGCCACGGCGACAACGCCGCCGACACCCCCGGTGAGCCCGCCGACGGCGTCGGCGGGCGGCGCACCGGAGGCCGGGGCCGGGACTACCGGGGAGTCTGCCTCCGCTCCCCCGGCGGCTGTCGGGGCACCGGCCGCCGCGCTGCGCCCGCGCGCCGAGCGGGAATCGCACACCTCGCGCCGTCCGGGGGCGGCGAAGACCGCCCCGATGAGCGCGCACGCGCCCGGCGGCGGGTACGCGCACGGCCCGCTGCTCGTCCTCGACGCGGACGCCGAGGGGAAGGTGACCGGCTACGGCGTCGGCGGTCTGGTTCTGGACGTGCCGGCCAAGTCCCTGCCCGCGCTGGTGGAGTGGACGCTGACCGAGGCGCAGCTCGGGGCGGAGCGGCTGCATGGTTCGGGGAGGGACGCCGACCCGCTGCTGGTGCTCACCGCGGCGGCGTGCGAGCGCTACGGCCTGCCCGCCGCGCTGTCGCACGAGGAGCGGCTTGCCGGACGGCTCCCGGAGGGGCACAAGGTCATCAAGCAGCTTCAGCGTGCCGAGTGGAAGCTGACCCGGCGGGGGCTGGGGCCGTGGGCGCGGATCTACCGCCCCGCCCAGGGGGGCCGCCGGCGGTGTGTACAGCTGTGCATCCCTTCGTGGCGTGCCCTCGATGCCCGCGCGTGGGGGCATGCCGCGCAGCTGGAGCCCGCGGAGCTCGCCCGGCTGCTGGGTGCGTATGCGCAGCGGGTGATGACGCCGGTCGGCTCCACCGCTGTGACGGGGCTGCAGCTGATGACCGCGCTCAACCCGCCGACCCGTGCGAGCGAGCCGGACGCCGACGGCCGCCGGCACTCCGAACACCGGCCCGGCTCGCTGGGCGGCGAGCCGGTCGACCCGGCGCCGTGCGAGGCGCCCGAGGGGCACCCCGTCCTGGCCGGCCTTCCCCGCTTCCACGTGCGCGGCCCCGGGGAGCGGCTGTTCGAGGAGGCCTACGACTGGGCGCGGGACCTGACCGATACGGAGTGCATGAAGCGCTACCTGGTCGGCCTCGACGTCAACCTCGCCTTCGGCGCGGCCGCCAACGGCGCCGTCGTCGGCCTGGCAGCGCCGCCCGTGCACGTCACCGACCCCGTCTTCGATGCCGCGCTGCCCGGTTCCTGGCTGGTCGACCTCTCCCACGTCGACCTGAACCGGGTGAAGGTGGGCAAGCAGTGGCGCGACCTCGACGGTGATCTGCTGCCCAGTCCGTTCACGCCGAGCGGCCGGCGCCCCGAGGGTCCGGCCTGGTATGCCACGCCCACCGTGGCGTACGCCGTCGAACTCGGCTACGACGTCGTCCCGTTGGAGGCGTGGGTGCGCCGTGAGAGCGGCCGGTTCCTGGACGGCTGGTACAAGCGGCTGCGCGACGCCTACGTCACCACCATGAAGGATCTGGGTGTGGCGGAGAAGCTGTCCCCGCACCGGTTCCTTCAAGCGATGGACGGCTACAAGAGCCGTGATCCGGAGCTGGGCATCGTCGTGGACGCGGTCAAGATGACCGTCAAGGGCGGCATCGGCAAGCTGCAGGAGAAGGCGCGCGGCGGCGGATGGAAGCCGGGACAGCCCTGGCCCGCTCTCGCCCGGCCGACCTGGCGGCCCGACATCCGCGCTACCGTCATCTCCCGGGCCCGGATCAACATGCACCGCAAGATGCTCCACCTGGCTGCGGCCACCGGCCAGTATCCGGTCGCGGTCCTCTCCGACTGCGCCGTGTACGCCGCCGACGGGCCCAGCCCGCTGGACGTCCTGCCCTACAACGGCGACGGCAAGACCGTGCCCGGCAGCTTCCGGCTCGGTGTCTCCCCGGGGATGGTCAAGCACGAGGGCACCCAGAGCGTGCTGTGGGGAGCCGACGTCCTCGAGCAGCTCGCCGGTGACGGCCACGTCGCCAACCTCGCCCGTTACATCAAGACCGGCGAGGTCACCGCCAAGGACACCGGAGAATAGGGGGAATCGCGGCATGGTCACGGTCGGGGAAGGACTCGACAAGGCGGTGCAAGGGGCGTTCACCCGTCCCCTGCCCAAGTCCGCCGGGGCACAGATGCGCTACCTGGTCCGCCGCCACCAGCGCAGCACCCGGCGGGTGGCCGAGCTGCTCGGCGTGAGCCGGCGCACCGTCGAGCGGTACGTGAACAACCAGATCAAAACCCCCCGCCCGGAGCTCGCCGACCGCCTGGAACGCGAGGTCCGCGCTCGCTGGCAGCCGCAGATCCGGGCCAAGGCCAAGCAGACCGCAGCCACCACCGGCGGCATCATGATCGACGTCCAGGGCCGCTTCGGCTACACCGCCGCCCCCGGCAGCACCGACGACGCCCGCATCCGCCACCTCACCCTCGCCCTGCCCCCGCAGCACGCCGCCCGCCTCTTCACCGCCCAGGAAGAAGGCGCCACCGAGAACCAGCTCCGCCACATCGCAGCCGAGGCCCTGGGCGAGGTCTACTTCCGCGACAACGGCCACCGCGCCCACGGCCTCGAAGTCGAACTCACCGACCTGATCGACCTGGAATTCGAGCTGTAGCCGAACCGGCGGAGGTGGCCCGACGGCTCCGGCGAGGTGCGCCGCACCCCGTTCAGGGAACTCGGCGGCCAACGACAGGGAGACAGGAAGGAAACCCCATGTCCAAGCCCCCGCTGCCGCCCGCGGCCCAAGAGATGCTGCGTCACCCCAACCCGTGCGTGATAGCCACCCTGCGCAAGGACG
Organism: Streptomyces recifensis; assembly: GCF_002154615.1. NCBI lineage: Bacteria > Bacillati > Actinomycetota > Actinomycetes > Kitasatosporales > Streptomycetaceae > Streptomyces > Streptomyces recifensis. The sequence goes on along the minus strand of NZ_MUNH01000063.1, from coordinate 3,455 downwards.
GCACCCCGGTGACCACACCCACCTGGTACCTCTGGGAGGACGGCCGCGTCCTCCTGAACATGGACGAGGGCCGGGTCCGCCTGGAGCACCTGCGCCGCGACCCGCGAGTGTCCCTCACCGTCCTCGACCGGGACGACTGGTACACGCACGTCACCCTCATCGGCCGGGTGACCGACATACACGAGGACAAGGGCCTGGCCGACATCGACCGCCTCTCCACGCACTACACCGGACGGCCCTACCCGGACCGGGGGCGCACCCGGTTCAGCGCCTGGATCGAGGTCGAGCGCTGGCACGGCTGGGGCGCGCACAAGGACACCGACCAGGCGGGGTGAGACCCGGTGGAGGGCCGGGATCACACGCTGCAACCGCACCCTGCTCGACGAATGGGTCTACCTGCGGCCCTACACCGGTAACACCGAACGCACCGACGCCCTGGCAGACTTCCTGCACACCTACCACCACCACCATTGCCACACCGCACTCGGAGGCAAGCCACCCCTCAGCCGCGTGAACAACGCTGCGGGTCAATACACCTGGCGCGTCGAAGATGTGCTCCATGGCGATCGTGTCGCCGATGTGGCGGGTCAGTTCGCGGCCGGCGTCGTCGTAGGTGAAGTCGATGGCGCGGCCTGACGCCACCATGCTGGTGCGTCGGCCTGCCGGTGGTGGGGTAGCGCAGGGCGGCGGCGATGGTGGCCGCATGGCCTGCCTGGCTTCGGCCAGGGCCTGGCCCCTGCGGGAGCTCGGCATGCAGTGGGCGTGAGGACCGCGGGCCGCTGGCCGACCCCCCTCGGGCTCACTCGAGTATGGGCAAAGGAAGGCGCGGCACTCCCGGTGGGAACAGACCCTCACCCCTCCACAAGGTCCTGGCCTTCGACGGCCTCGCCGCTGCGGTCACCGCATTGCGCGAGCACGGTGCGCCACGGGGTCCCCTCGCTCCGGGCCGCATCCTGGTCGGGGGGCGCAAGCCCTGGCTCGCTCCGCGTTTCCCGGCTCTGTTCAAGGCGCCCTGAGGTGCGAGGGGCCGCGGCGGCCCGACGGGGACCGGCTGCCTGCGGTCGTACGGGCTCGGTGGTCACCCGGGTTCGGGGGCGGTGACGGCCGGGGCGGCGCCGAGGAGGCCGAGGAGGGCCTCGCGGTGGAGGTCCGCGACCGGGCCGAGGAAGTCCGGGTGGCGCAGCAGGGGGGCCGCGCGGTGGTCGCGCGGGCTGGGGATGATCAGTCGGCGCGCGTCGCCCACGCTGTCGGAGCCGTGGTGGGTGGCGGCCAGGCAGGCGGCGGCCAGGGCGGCGAGGTCGGCGTCGGCCAGCAGGCAGGCCGCCCAGCTGACGACGGTCTCGTCGACCTGGGTGCGCCAGGCGTGGGTGGCGTCCGGCAGCGGGGGTGCGTCGGCGCCGGTGACGAAGTCCAGCCGGCCGGAGCCGCCGGGGCCGAGCAGGTCCAGCAGTTCGCCGTCCAGCGCGGTGGGGTAGCGCAGGGCGGCGGCGATGGTGGCCGCATGGCCTGCCTGGGCTTCGGCCAGGGCCTGGTTCAGCGGGCCGGGGGCCGGGGGGAAGGCCGCCAGCAGCCAGCGTGCGGAGGCGGCGATGACGGGCGAGAGCGCGGTGGGCATGGTGGACCGTCCTGTGCGTATGCCCGCCTGTCCTGGGTGTTCCGGGGTGGGTGATCCGGTCGCGGGCACTGCGCGCCCGGGCGGGAGGTGCGGACAACGGTACGGCGGCCTCCCCCAGGGGCGACAGGAGCTGCGTCACAGCCGGGGATCACCCCTGGGATCAGAGTCGGGCGCGATCCCTGAGAGAACCGGCAAAGGCGTGCTCGGGCACCCGCCCGGTGGCCAGTCATCCAACCCGGGGAGGGGGACCAGAACGGGATCAGTGCCTCTTCAGGCGCTTTCCAAGAGCATCAGTCGCCCAACAGACTGGTCAGGTCACAGCGCCCACGGCGAGGGGTTACCCGGCGACGGCCAGGCGACGCCGAAGCTCCTCGTCCGACACGTCTTCCAGATGAGTCAGGAATACCCACATGTGACCCGAAGGGTCCTTGAGGATGACGGTGCGGTCACCGTGGAACATGTCCTTCGGCGGCTGGAGGATCTCGGCGCCGGCCGCCTGGGCGCGCTCCGCCAGGCTGTCGACGTCCGGAACGAAGACATGCAGCGTGACGGACGTGCCTCCGCCGAGCGAGGTCGGCGCGGCGAAGGAGGCGGCCTCCGCCTCGTCCACGCTGGCGTCGCCCAGCATCAGGGCCGACCGTCCGATGGTGATCTCGGCGTGCAGGATTCCGCCGCCCGGAGCGTCGATCCTGAAGTCCTCACGGGCGCCGAACGCCCGCTGGTAGAAATCGATCGCCGCAGCGGCATCATCGACCATGATGTGCGGGATCACCGCATAGCGGTAGCGGTCGGGGATCTCGTTGTGGTCTGTGCGCTCGGTCATGGCAACCCTCTTTGAAAGGCGCCGCCGGTCGGTTCCTGCGGCTAGGGAAGGAACCTAGAAGCTCAAGTTCGCTTGAGGTCAAGCGTCGATGTGGTCCTGCGGCAAACCTGGCAGGCCGGTCAGGTCGCCGTTCGAGGGGTGGGGGCGGCTTTCGGGGCCGAGCCATTCGCAGAAGGATCCGGTAGCCGGGGTGGAGGCAGTGAAGCTGTAGCGGCCGAGCAAGTTCAGGTTGCGGTACTTGAGGGGGGGCAGGCGATGTCCTCGTCCCGGATCTCGTGGCCCTCCGCCTGGAGCGGGCGACGACAGCGTCGATACACCTCGTCGTCCCCAGCACGATGGCGTTGAGGACCAGACCGAGCGCGCCGAACTAATCATCCCGACTGGCCCAGTTCGCCAGCGCGCGCAGACGGCAGTGGTGTGGTTCCCCGACCCGGTGACTCCTCCCCCACCTGAAGGTGGGGGCTTCCGGCTATGCCGGGTTGGCGTTGCGACGGACCAGCCCGGCCCGTGGAACGTCGGCTGCCCCGACGTGGTCGGCGTGGGCCTGGTAGCCGCAGCCAACGCAGTGGATCAGCGGCGAGGCCGGCCACGTGCATCTGCTCGTGCACTACCCGCCGAAGGTCGCCTTGTCCAAGCTGATCAACTCGCTCAAGGGCGTCAGCTCCCGGTACCTGCGGGCCGAGTACACCGGCCGTATAAACCGCATCGGGACGGGCTCGGTCTTGTGGTCCCGCTCCTCCTTCGCAGGCTCGTGCGGCGGCGCACCGCTGACCGTGATCCGTGAGTACATCGAGGGCCAGGCACGTCCACTCTGACCGCCGCCGCCCCGGAAGCGCAGAGAACTCCGGCGCTGCGCTCCTCCGCGCCACGGATGCATTTCCCTCCCCGCCCAAAGGCGGGGACAGCCTGCAGGATCAGGGAGGGGGCACCGCAGAAGAGGGGTTATGCGTTTTAGGCATCAGGGGTGGTGCAAGCGAAAGGGGTGTGGCTCCTTTCCGGTGACGGCGGGCGGGGTGG
>NZ_MUNH01000640.1:0-4518 GCF_002154615.1 Streptomyces recifensis | reverse complement strand
GCCCTCGAGGGCCAGGACCCCACCACGTACCACCCCGGCCTCGTCGACTCCGCGCGCGGCGGCGTGCCCGTCGGGTCGCTCGGCGGGATCAGTGCCGAGCACTGGCTGGGCGTCGAACCGCAGACCGGCCGCGACCTGTTCGCCCGGCTGGTGGAGGGCGCCCGCGTCTCGCTGGGCGTCGCCTTCGCGGCCACCCTCATCCAGGTGCTCATCGGCGTCACCATCGGCGTGGCCGCCGCCATGGGCAGCCGGTGGCTGGACCAGGTCCTCAGCCGGATCACCGACATCATCGTGGCCCTGCCGCTCATGATCATGGCACTGGCGCTGCTGGCCATCGTGCCCGCGAGCTTCCCCCGCCCGGTGCTGGTCGCGCTCGTCATCGGGCTGATCGCCTGGGGCAACGTCGCCAAGATCGTGCGCGCCCAGACCCTCACCCTCAAGGGGCTCGATCACGTGGCCGCCGCCCGGCTCAGCGGATGGGGCGCCGTGCGCGTGGCCCGCCGCGAGCTGCTGCCCGGCCTCGCCGCGCCCGTCATCACCTACGCCGCGCTGCTGGTGCCCACCAACATCTCCGCCGAGGCCGCACTGTCCTTCCTCGGCGTCGGGGTGAAGCCGCCGACACCGTCATGGGGACAGATGATCACCGCCGCCGACGTCTGGTACCAGGCCGCGCCGCAGTATCTGCTGTTCCCGGCCGGTGCCCTGTTCACCACCGTGCTCGCCCTCACCGTCCTCGGTGACGGCGTGCGCACCGCGCTCGACCCCCGCGCCGCCTCCCGGCTGCGCGTCGGCACCGGCCGCGCCCGGAAGGAGGGCGCCGCGTGAACGGCTTCGGCGGATTCCTGCTGCGCCGCGCGACGGGCACGCTCATCACCCTGCTCGCCGTCTCGGTCCTCGTCTACGTGGTCTTCTACGCCACCCCCGGCAACGTCGCCCAGATCACCTGCGGCCCGCGCTGCTCTCCGGAGCAGGTGCACCAGGTCGCCGCCCAGCTGCGGCTCGACGACCCGCTCTACCTGCGCTACCTCCACTTCCTCCAAGGGCTGGTCGTCGGCCAGGACTACTCCACCGGCACCTCGGTCGAGCACTGCGCGGCACCCTGCCTCGGGCTCTCCTACCAGAGCGACCAGCAGGTGCTCACGCTGCTGCTGGCCAAGCTGCCGGTCAGCCTCTCGCTGGTGGCCGGCGCGATGGTGCTCTGGCTGGTCATCGGCGTCGGCACCGGCGTCCTCTCCGCCTGGCGACGCGGCCGGCTCTCCGAGCGGGTGCTCACCGTGCTGACCCTGGCCGGCTGGGCCACGCCCGTGTTCGTGCTCGGTCTGGTGCTCATGATCGTGGTCTGCGGCGAACTCCAACTGCTGCCGTTCCCGCAGTACGTGCGCTTCGGCGACGACCCCGAGCAGTGGGCGTGGAACCTGCTGCTGCCCTGGCTGTCGCTGGCCCTGATCGAGGCGGCCGCGTTCGCCCGGCTCACCCGCTCGGCCATGCTGGAGACCCTCGCCGAGGACCACATCCGCACCTTCCGCGCCTACGGCGTGGGCGAGCGGGCCATCGTCGGACGGCACGCCCTGCGCGGTGCGCTCGCCCCCGTGATCGCCCTCAACGCCAACAACGTCGGCTCCGCCATCGGCGGCGCGGTCCTCACCGAGACGCTGTTCGGGCTGCCCGGCATCGGCCAGGAGCTGGTGCACGCGGTCAAGGTCGTGGACCTGCCCGTGGTCGTCGGCATGGTCCTGGTCGTCGCCTTCTTCGTCGTCATCGCCAACGCCGTCGCGGACGTCCTGTACGCGCTGGCCGACCGCCGGGTGGTCCTCGCATGAGCCTGGTCGAAGTCACCGATCTCACCGTCGAGTTCGGCGCCCTGCGCGCCGTGGACGGACTCTCCTTCACGCTGGAGAAGGGGGCCGCGCTGGCCCTGGTGGGCGAGTCCGGCTCCGGCAAGTCCACCGTCGCCGGCGCCCTGCTGGGCCTGCACCGGGACACCGGGGCACGGGTCGGCGGCTCGGTGCTGGTGGCCGGCACCGACGTGACCGCCGCCTCCGACGCCGAGCTGCGAGGGCTGCGCGGGGCCAAGGCCGCCATGGTCTTCCAGGACCCGCTGTCCTCCCTCGACCCCTACTACGCGGTGGGCGACCAGATCGCCGAGGTGTACCGCGTCCACACCCGCGCCTCCCGGCGGGCCGCACGCGTGCGTGCCGTCGAGGTGCTGGACCGGGTCGGCATCCCGGACGCGGCCCGGCGGGCTCGGTCCCGGCCGCACGAGTTCAGCGGGGGCATGCGCCAGCGCGCGCTGATCGCCATGGCGCTGGCGTGCGAACCCGAGCTGCTCATCGCGGACGAGCCGACCACCGCGCTGGACGTCACCGTGCAGGCCCAGATCCTCGACCTGCTGCACACCCTGCGCCAGGAGAACGGGCTCGGCCTGCTGCTCGTCACCCATGACGTGGGCGTCGCCGCCGAGAGTGCCGACGACGTGCTCGTGATGCGGCACGGCCGCGCGGTCGAACACGGGCCGCTGCGCCAGGTGCTGACCGCACCGGGGCAGCCCTACACCCGAGAACTCCTCGCCGCCGTACCGCGCGTGGACGCACCCCGTACCGCGCCGGCCGAGGAGGCGGGGGAGACGGTGCTCGAAGCGGTCGGCCTGCGACGGGAGTTCGGACGCGGGCGAGGGGCGTTCACCGCCGTGGACGACGTCTCACTGACCCTGCGCCGGGGCGAGACCCTGGGAATCGTGGGGGAGAGCGGGAGCGGCAAGACCACCCTGGGCCGCATGCTGGTCGGGCTGCTGGAGCCCACCTCGGGCACCATCCGGTACGACGGACGCCCGCACAGCGGGGTCGACCCGTCCGTGCAGATGGTGTTCCAGGACCCGGCGTCCTCCCTCAACCCCCGCCGCACGGTGGGCGAGTCGATCGCCGACCCACTGCGCGCCAAGGGCGGGACGGACGACAAGGCCGTACGGGAGCGGGTGACCGGACTGCTGGAGCGGGTGGGTCTCGAGGCGGCCCACCACGACCGCTACCCGCACGAGTTCAGCGGCGGCCAGCGCCAGCGCATCGGCATCGCGCGGGCCCTCGCCGCCGACCCGCGCGTCATCGTCTGCGACGAACCGGTCTCCGCGCTCGACGTCACGACCCAGGCCCAAGTGGTCGCCCTGCTGGACGAGTTGCGCCGGGAACTCGGGCTCGCGCTCGTCTTCGTCGCGCACGACCTCGCCGTGGTCCGCCAGGTCAGCGACCGGGTCGCCGTCATGCGCCGCGGACAGGTCGTCGAGACCGGCCCCGTCGACGAGGTGTACGAGAACCCGCGCGACCCGTACACCCGCCAACTCCTGGCCGCCGTACCGGCGCTGGACCCGGAGGTCGCCGCACGGCGCCGGGCGGCCCGGCGGGAGCCCGCTCCGGCGTAACGTTTCGCGTGCGGAACGTCACCACGCGATCTCTTAGCGTATCGGAACGCGGTTCGCCCGCGAAAGTTACGACCGTTCACCCCTTTTGGTGGCGCGATGGACAACCGTCCGTCGCGCCACCGCCCTCTCCGCGTACGTTCGTCCCGCTGCGAGCCGCCGGGACGACGGCGGCTCCCACACACGGGAGATCGGGGGTGCACGCGTGCGCATCGGACTGCTTACCGAGGGTGGCTATCCGTATGTCGGCGGTGACACCGGGCTCTGGTGCGACCGGCTCGTACGCGGGCTCGGGCAGCACGAGTTCGACGTCTATGCGCTGAAGAGCGGCCGACGGCAGGAGGACGACGGCTGGATGCCGATCCCGCCGCAGGTCAGGCGGGTGCGCACCGCACGGCCGTGGGCGGCCGGGGACGACGCCGCCCCGCTGGGCCGCCGCGCCCGCAGGCGATTCACTGAGCACTACGGCGAGCTGCTCGCGGCGGTCTGCGCCCCCCAGGAGCGCTTCGCCGCCGAAGTGGCGGACCGTTTCGGCAACGCGCTGTACAGCCTCGCCGAACTCGCCCGAGACACCGGCCCCCTGACCGGAGCCCTCCGTTCCGACCACGCCGTGACCGCCCTGGAACGCGCCTGCCGCGCCCCCGGCGCGCCGCGCGCGGCGCACGAGGCGCGCGTCCCCGACCTGCTGGCCGTCACCGACCACCTCGCCCGCGCCCTGTGCCCCCTCTCCCTCGACTGGTACGGCGAGGACGCCCTCGCCGCCGTCGACCTCTGTCACGCCACCTCCGGCGGCTCCGCCGCCCTGCCCGGCCTGCTCGCCCGGCACTTCTCCGGCGTGCCCCTGCTGGTCACCGAGTACGGCGTCCAGCTCCGCGCGCACTACCTCGCGCTCGGGCCCGACAGCGCCGCCCCCGCCGTGCGCGCACTGCTCGCCGCCTTCCACGGGCGGCTCGCCACCGAGGTCTACCGGCGCGCCGAGATCCTCACCCCAGGCAGCAGTCACGTCCGGCGCTGGCAGGAGCGGTGCGGCGCCGACCGGGCCCGCATCCGCACCGTCCATCCGGGCATGGACGCCGACCGGTTCGCCGAGGTCGGCGTCCATGCCCGGA
>NZ_MUNH01000639.1:0-1033 GCF_002154615.1 Streptomyces recifensis | reverse complement strand
TCGTGGCGACTCCCGCCACGGCCGCCCGGATGGCGCTGCTCAAGCCCGTCATCGAGGGCGCCGGGGCGCGGCTGGAGACCGTCAACTCCTGGTACCAGGCGGCACCCCGGCTCGGTCTGGTGGCCGGCGCGCCCCTGGCCGGCGTGCTGATCGCGGCGACCGGCTCGGCCGTCGGCATGTACGTCGACGCGGCCACCTTCCTCGTCGCCGCCGCGCTCTTGTCGTTCGCGGTGCCGGTCGCCGAACCCGTCCGGCCCCGCGGTGACGGGACCGCCGGACCCGGCTTCTTCGGCCAGCTCCGCGAAGGCGCGGCCCTGGTGCGGACGATGCCGGTGATCGGCGCGATGACCGCCTTCGTCGTCGTCACCAACTTCCTCGACGACGCCTTCACCCCGCTGTTCCTGCCGGTGTACGCCCAGGACGTGCTGCACAGCAGCGCGGCGATGGGATGGTTCCTCGGCGCGGTGGGCATCGGCGCCATCGTCGGCACCTTCCTGTACGGGCCCGCCAGCCGGAACATCCTCTCCAACCGCCGCTACACGCTGTTCGGCTGCTTCGCCGTGGTCGCGGTGCTGCGCATGTCGCTCTACCTGGAGCCCGGTGCCGTCGGTGTGACGGTGATCTGCTTCCTGGTCGGGGTGGCCGGCGGCCCGCTCAACCCGATGCTCTCCACCGTCATGCTCGAACGGGTCCCCGAGGACCTGCGCGGGCGGGTCTTCGGCCTCACCGGCGCGATGGCCCTCACCTCCGCCCCGCTCGGCGTGCTGACCGCCGGATGGCTGGTGGACCTGGCCGGCCTGCGCGTCCCGATGCTCTGCTTCTCCCTCGTCTACCTCGTCCTGATCGCCGTGAGCTGGCGGTGGCCCGCGCTGCGCGCCATGGACGAGCGGCCCGGCACCGGCGACCCGGCGGACGCCCCCACGCCCGACGCGGACCCCGGCACCCGACTGGACGAGGGGGCGAGCGCCCGATGACCGCCGTACACCCGGCCGAAGGCACCCTCGAAGGGCACACGGCCGTGATCACGGGCGCC
>NZ_MUNH01000638.1:0-2666 GCF_002154615.1 Streptomyces recifensis | reverse complement strand
CCGGCGCCGCCGGGACCAACTGGCCGCCGCCGTGGCCGACCGGGCGCCGGAGGTGACGGTCACCGGGATCGCTGCTGGGCTGCACGCGGTGCTGCGGCTGCCGCCCGGCACCGAGCAGGCGGTCGTGCAGGCCGCCCACTGGCAGGGGCTCGCGCTGCACGGCCTCGGCTTCTACCGCCACCGACTGGCGGTCGCCGAACCGCTGGAGGCGCTCGTCGTCGGCTACGGCACCCCGCCCGACAGCACCTGGCCGACCGTCCTGGAGGCGTTGTGCCGGGCACTGCCGTGACCCGCTCGGGGACGCGGTGCGCGAGGCGGGCGCCCCCGTCGGTCAGCCCACGGACGCGGTGTCCGCGCCGTCCCGGGCAGCGGCCGCGCCGTCACCCTCGGGCTCCGCCCCCGGCGCCTCCCCGAACCGCGCCAACATCAGTGCCCCCGCCACCGCCACGACGAACCCCAGCACCGCGAGCGGTCCGAGTCCCGCCCGCGTGCGGTCGCCCAGCCAGAGCACGCCCACCGCCGCCGGGCCCAGGGTCTCGCCGAGGACCATCCCGGCCGTGGCCGTGGTGACCGAGCCGCGCTGCAGCGCCGAGGTCAGGAGCAGGAAGGCGGCACCGCCGCCGAGGAGCAGGGCGTAGAGGGACGGGTCGGTGAACAGGGCGTACGGGCGAAGGGAGCCGACCAGGCGGACCGCCACCTCCACCACCCCGAAGCCGCACCCCGCGCCGAGCCCGAGGAGCAGCGCGCGCGGCCGTCCCGGGAGCCGGCCGCCCACCGCGCCGAGCAGCAGTACCCCCGCCGCCGTCGCGAGCAGCGCGTACGGCAGCCAGGCCGGGCCGCTGCGGTCGCCCTCCGCACCCGAGGCCAGCCCGAGCAGCGCGAGCCCCGCGCACACCACGCCGACCGCCGCCCACTCCGGTCCGCTCAGCCGGACCCGCAGCAGCCGCGCCGCGACCACCGCCGTCACCGCGAGGCTCGCGGCCAGCGCGGCGCCCACCGCGTAGATCGGCACCGACCGCAGCGCGAGGATCTGGAACACGAAGCCGAGCCCGTCCAGCGCCAGTCCCGCCGCGTACCGCCACTGCCGTACCGCCCGCAGCAGCAGCGCCGCCTCCCCGCCACCCTGTTCTCCGGCCGTCCGCGCGGCCACCGCCTGAAGGACCGTGGCCGTACCGAAGCAGACCGCCGCGCCGAGCGCGCACACCATTCCAAAAAGCACAAAGCGACTCTAGGGGAACAGGCGTACGTGGGGGTGCCCTGCCGGAAACTCACACCTGTCTCTAGGCTGACTGCCGAACGCACCACCCACGGGGAGAAGAGAACATGGCCGACACCCGCGTACAACTGCGCTCCACCACAGTCGTGTTGGGCGGCATGGGGCTGCTCGCCGCCGCCCTCACCGCCTGCTCCTCGTCCGACCCGGACAAGCGCTGTGTGGACCGCGACAGCTACAACGTGGCGAAGGGCTACCACGTCGTCTCCGACAAGAACTGCAAGTCGGGCTCCGGTGGCGGCGCCTACTACTACGGCGGCAAGAAGAAGGGCTCCTGGGTCCGCAGCGGCTCCTTCACCCCGCCCCGCAAGTCCGGCAGCGGCTCCGGCCGGTCGGGCGACGACGACAGCCACAGCGTGCACCGGGGCGGCTTCGGCGGCGGCCACGGCGGCTCCGGCGGCTGACCGGCCGGGCCGCAGCGATGGAACGCCGTACGATCACGCCCCGTCCCGACTGGCAGCGCACCGTCGAGGAACAGGGGATCGTCTACCCGCTCACCCGCCACCCCGACGGCTCGCTGCGTCCCTACTGGGACGAGAGCGCCCACTACGTCTTCTCGCTGTCCGAGGTCGAGGCGCTGGAGGAGACCGTCGAGGAACTGCACGCCATGTGCCTGGCCGCCGCCGGGCACCTGGTGGAGCGCGGCCGGCTCGCCGACCTCGGCATCACCGACCCCCGCGTGGCCGCCGCCGTCACCGAGTCCTGGCACCGGCGTGCCGAACTCCCGTCCCTGTACGGCAGGTTCGACCTGCACTACGACGGCACCGGCCCGGCGAAGATGCTGGAGTACAACGCGGACACCCCGACCTCGCTGGTGGAGGCCGCGTCCGCGCAGTGGTTCTGGATGGAGGAGCGCTTCCCCGGCGCCGACCAGTGGAACTCGCTGCACGAGCGGCTGGTCGACACCTGGCGCAGGCAGGCGGGGCTCCTCCCGCCCGGCCCGCTGCACTTCGCGCACTCCTCGGCCGACGAACTCGGCGAGGACCTGATGACGGTCGCCTACCTCAAGGAGACCGCCGAGCAGGCCGGGCTCGACACCGACTGGCTCTCCATGGAGGAGATCGGCTGGGACACGCTCTCGGGACGCTTCGTGGACAACCGGCTGAAGTTCATCCGGGCGATCTTCAAGCTGTACCCGTGGGAATGGCTCACCACCGACGAATTCGCCGGGCACGTCCTGGACACCCTGGACAACGGCGGCGGTACCGGCAGCACCCTGTGGATCGAGCCCGCCTGGAAGATGCTGCTCAGCAACAAGGCCCTGCTGGCGATCCTCTGGGAGCTGTACCCCGGCCACCCCAGCCTCCTCCCGGCCTACCTGGACGGCCCCCGCGAGCTGGCCGCCACCACCGGCTACGCCGCCAAGCCGCTGCTCGGCCGCGAGGGCGAGGGC
>NZ_MUNH01000637.1:0-5219 GCF_002154615.1 Streptomyces recifensis | reverse complement strand
CTGCGGGCGGCGGGCGCCGACCCGGTGGCGTGGCCGGGCTGGCTGGCGATCGAGCGGGCCGAGGCGGAACTGGGTGCGACCCTCGGCCGCAACCGCGTCAAGCTGTCCGACTGGGACGCGCTGTGGGCGGCGGCGCGGTCGGAGTAGCACGGTGGAGGGTGTCTCCCCCGTCCACGTGGGCATGACACACAGCGGCAACGCACCGGAAATCAACAAATTGTTCAAGGCGCCTACGGTCTCGTGCTGTCCGGTTGCCGCTCCCCGCCCGCCGCTCAGGAGGCCCCATGGCCACGACCGCCGAAGTGCACCCCGTCGACGAGATACCCCCGGTACGGCAGCTCGCGGCCTTCGGGCTTCAGCATGTGCTCGCCATGTACGCGGGCGCCGTGGCCGTGCCGCTGATCGTAGGCGGCGCCCTGCGGCTCTCCCCCGCCGACCTGGCGTATCTGATCACCGCCGACCTGCTGGTGTGCGGGGTGGCGACGCTGATCCAGTGCGTCGGCTTCTGGCGGTTCGGGGTACGGCTGCCGATCATGCAGGGGTGCACCTTCGCGGCCGTCTCGCCGATGGTGCTGATCGGTACGACCGGCGGCGGACTGCCCGCGATCTACGGCTCGGTGATCGTCGCGGGGCTGGCGATCATGCTGCTGGCGCCGGTCTTCGGCCGGCTGCTGCGGTTCTTCCCGCCGCTGGTCACCGGCACCGTCATCCTGATCATCGGGGTCTCCCTGCTCCCGGTCGCGGGCAACTGGGCGGCCGGCGGAGCGGGCGCGAAGGACTTCGGGGCGCCCCGGAATCTGGCGCTGGCCGCGTTCGTCCTGCTGGTGGTGCTGGCTGTGCAGCGCTTCGCCCCGCCCTTCCTGGCCCGGGTGGCCGTGCTGACCGGCATCGTGGTGGGTGTGGCCGTCGCGGTGCCGTTCGGCTTCACCGACTTCGGCGGGGTCGCGGACGCGGACTGGGTGGGGATCAGCACGCCGTTCCACTTCGGGGCACCGGAGTTCCGGGGGTCCGCGATCGTGTCCATGCTGGTGGTGGCGCTGGTGACGATGACGGAGACCACCGGTGACGTCATCGCGGTGGGCGAGCTCACCGGTCGCGAGGTCGAGCCGCGCTCTCTCGCGGACGGGCTGCGCGCGGACGGCCTGTCGACCGTGCTGGGCGGCGTCTTCAACACCTTCCCCTACACCGCGTACGCGCAGAACGTCGGCCTGGTCGGCATGACACGGGTGCGCAGCCGGTGGGTGGTCGCCGCCGCGGGTGCCCTTCTCGTCCTCCTCGGGCTGCTGCCCAAGCTGGGAGCCGTCGTGGCCGCCGTCCCCGCTCCGGTGCTCGGCGGGGCGGGCCTGGTCATGTTCGGCACGGTCGCGGCGAGCGGCCTGCGCACCCTGGCCCGCGTGGACTTCCGGGACAACCACAACCTGACCGTCGTCGCGGTCTCGGTCGCCGTCGGCATGCTCCCGGTGGGCGTGCCGACGGTGTACGCGAAGTTCCCGGACTGGTTCCAGACGGTCATGAACAGCGGCATCAGCGCGGGGTGCCTGACGGCGATCGTGCTCAACCTGCTGTTCAACCACCTCGGCGGCCGGAAGGCCGAGGAGGCTTCCGCGCCGGTCGAGGAGAGCGTCTAGGCCGGTTCCTCCGTCGGCACCAGTCCCGCGACGATCTCCTCCAGCCGGGGCAGCGTCCGCTGGGCGGCCAGGGCGGCGGCGATGGCCACGGCGACGCCCGCCCAGGCCACCGGGCCGAGCGGGGAGCAGCCGACCAGGCGGCTGACGGCGGGGGTCTGGATGACCGCCACCAGGACCGCGGCGGAGCCGAGGGCGGTGACCCGGACCAGGGTGCTGTCCCGGCGGTCGAGGAGGGTCTGCACGAGCTGGGTGCCGACGACGCCGCACAGCGCCATGGTGCTGGCCCGGCGGGCGGTGCCGGGGGTGAAGCGGCCGATGAGCCAGGCGGTGACGGCGCCCAGCGCGGTGGTCAGGGCGCGGTGCCGGATCTGCCGGATCAGCGGGGCCCCGAGCACCCCGCCCGCCGCGTCCTCCGGGGAGGCCGTGCGGTTGCGCACCTCGGTCTCGTCGCCGTCCTTCGGGGTCACGGCCACCGCCATGGCGGGGAAGAGGTCGGTGAAGAGGTTGACCAGCAGCATCTGCCGGGTGGACAGCGGGGCGGTACCGGACAGCAGGGTGCCGAGGATGCCGAAGCCGACCTCGCCCGCGTTGCCGCCGATGAGGATGGCGATGGCGTCCGCGACGCTGTGCCACAGCGAACGCCCTTCGCCGATGGCGTCGATGAGGACGGTCAGGTCGTCGTCGGTGAGGACGATGTCGGCGGCGTTGCGCGCGGCGGCCGAGCCCCGCGCGCTGATGCCCACCCCGATGTCGGCGGCCCGGATCGCGGCGGCGTCGTTGGCACCGTCGCCGACCATGCCGACCACCCGTCCGGCGTCCCGCAGCGCCTCCACGACCTGGAGTTTCTGCTCGGGCGCGACGCGGGCGACGACCCCGGCGTCCCGCAGCATCCGGGCGCGGGAGCGCCGGTCCGCGGCGGCCAGTTCGTCGCCGGTGACCACCTCGGTGTCCTCGGGCCACCCGAGTTCCCGGGCGATGGCACGGGCGGTCTGCGGATGGTCGCCGGTGAGCATGACCGGCCGTACGCCCTCCTCGTAGAGGCCGCGCACCAGCGCCTCGGAGGTCTCGCGGGGTACGTCGGAGAGGGCAAGCAGACCGGTGAACTCAAGGCCGTGCAGCGGCCCTTGCAGGGCGTCGGACTCCGTCTCGCCCTCGTCGAGGCGCCGCATGGCCACCGCCAGGACGCGCAGTCCGGCACCGGCCAGGGAGTGCGCGGAGTCGTGGGCGCCGGCGGAGAGGTCCGCGCAGCCGGGCAGGACGGTCTCGGGCGCGCCCTTGACGACCAGGGTGCGGGGGCCGTCGCCGTCGCGGCCCACGGCGGCCGCGTACCCCCGCGCGGCCTCGAAGGAGAGGCCGCCGAGCTGGGTCCAGCCCGGGTCGGCGGCGGCCGCGTCGATGACGGCCTCGTCGGTGGCGTGCACCGGGCGCCCGGAGCTGCCGTTGACGCGCGGGCAGGCCCGTGCGGCGCGGCGCAGGGTCGCGGCGGGTCCCGGCTCGCCCGCCTCACCGGCCGCCCACTCGGCGCCCTCGGCGTCCGAGACCCGGACCACCCGGAGCCGGTTCTCGGTGAGGGTGCCGGTCTTGTCGAAGCAGAAGGTGTCGACCCGGCCCAGCGCCTCCAGGGTGCGCGGGGTGCGGACGAGGACGCCGTCGCGGCTCAGTCTGCGGGCGGCGGCGAGCTGGGCGACGGTGGCGACCAGCGGCAGCCCCTCGGGCACGGCGGCGACCGCGACGGCCACGCCACCGCTGACCGCCTCGCGCACCGGGGTGCCGCGCAGCAGGGCGAGCCCGGTCACGGCCGCCCCGCCCGCCAGCGTCAACGGGAGCGCCTTGCGGGTGAGTTCCTGGAGCCGGGCCTGCACCCCGGCCGCCGGGGGCGTGCGGGCGGCCAGGTGGACGGCGCGGGCGGCCTCGGTGCGCTCGCCGATGTCGACGACGACGGCCTGCGCGGTGCCGGCGACGACGGTGGTGCCCTCGAAGACCATGCAGCGCCGGTCGGCGACGGCCGCGTGCGGGGTGGCCCCCACGTGCTTGTGCACGGGCAGGGACTCGCCGGTCAGCGCGGACTCGTCCACCTCCAGGCCGTCCTGCCGGAGCAACCGGGCGTCGGCGGGGACCACGTCGTCGCCCTTCAGGTCGATCACGTCGCCGGGCAGCAGCTGTCCGGCGTCCACGGTGCGGGTGCCGCCTGCGGGCGCCTCCTCCGGCGGGGGCGCGACCCGTGCCTTGCGCTGCTGCTCGGCGTGCAGCCCGGACAGCGCCCGCTCGGCGCGCAGCCGCTGGACCCCGCCGACCAGCGCATTGAGGTCGAGGGCGCCGACGACGAGCAGGGCGTCGACGACCGAGCCGAGGATCGCGGAGGCGGCGGAGCCGACGGCCAGCACCGGGGTGAGCGGATCGTCCAGCTCGCCGCGTACGGCCCGGCCGAGCTGCCAGGTGAAGCGGGCCGGGGCGAGGGCGGGGACGCGGGCGATCCGGCCGGCCGTCCTGCGGGCCTCGGTGGCGGCCCGCTCCAGCACGCCCGGCTCGGGGGGTGCCTCACGGTCCAGGCGGTCCACCGCCTCGTCGGGGTCCAGTTCGTGCCAGTGCACGCGGGCGCGCGGGTGCGGGGCGCGGGCGGCGGCCACCTTCAGGGCGGCCCAGACGCCGTACACCAGCGCGGTGAGCGCGCCGGTGTCGACGGGGGCGTGCCGCATCCCGGGAAGGACCGAGCGGCGCCCCCGGTCGCGCCGGGCCTCGCCGATGGCCACCAGCAGCCCGGAGAGTGCGGCACCGGAGCGGGCCAGGAGCTGGCCCCGGCTGCCGGTCGCCCGGGCGGCCGGGATCGCGGTGAGCAGCCGCCAGACGTCGGCCAGGCCGTGCGGGGCGAGGATGTCGGCGCCCCAGACGACGGCTCCCTCCAGGTCGGTGAGCGCGACGGCGATGTCGGCGGCGTCGAGCCCGGCCAGTACGTCGGTCTCCGCCAGGGCGCGCGGCCGGGCGACGGTGATGACGACGCGTTCCCCGCCGCCCTCCTCGTCCCCGGCGTCCAGTTCTCCGCGCAGGGCGTGGACGACGTCGTCCAACGGCCTTCTGGCGTCGACCACTTGGTCCGCGAGCCCGCTGAAGTCCTCCAGCGCCGGGTCGTCGACGAGGACGACGCGCAGCCGGGCGCGGCGGGCCGCGTCCAGCACGGCCTCGGTCCACGGGTCGGGGAGCCCCTCGTCGGTGTGCAGCGCGCTCGGGTGCAGCAGGAGGGTGCCGGCCATCTCCAGCTGTCTGAGCCGTTCCGGGTCGCGGACCAGCACGTCGGCGCGGGCGAGGGCGGTGCCGAGGACGGCGTGGAAGGCGGCGGGGGCGTACCGGGCGGCCTTGGGCGAGCCGGAGAGGGCAGCCTCGGCGACGGAGTTCAGGTCCCGTTTGACCAGCAGCGCGGCCAGGGCGCCGAGCACGCTGCCCGCCGAGGCGTGGGCGGCGTACACCTGCGCCGGGGACTCGCGCAGCGGTGGGCGGGGGGAGCCGGTGGGGGCGACACTGAGGCGCTCGGGTCCGCAGAGCTCGTCGTGCAGGGAGTCGAAGGCGGCGGCGCGGGCCACGGTCTCGGCGAGCTGG
>NZ_MUNH01000636.1:0-4873 GCF_002154615.1 Streptomyces recifensis | reverse complement strand
CGGCGGACCCCCGCTCCTCCACCTCCTCGGCGTCCTGCTCGGCGCGGGCATCCTCGTCTGGGCCTGCGTGGCCGTCACGGTGGTGTGCCGCCGGGGCCGCAGCGAGCGCCAACTCGACCAGACGCTCGACCGCCACCTGCTGCGCGCCCTCCCGCTCGGCGCCCTGGTCCTGCTGCTGCTCGCCGTCACCTACGCCTGCTGGTCCCGGCCCGGCTGGCAGTCCGCCGGGCGGCTGCCCGGCGACCCGGCGTTCGGCGCGATCATGCTGGCCCAGGGCGCCCTCGTCGTCGCCCTCGCGGCCGTCGCCCGCCGGCTGCACCGGCGTATGCCCGACCCCCGCGCCGCGATGCGCGGCCTCGGCGGACCCGCCGTCGCCCTGCTCGCGTGCGCCCTCGGCGGAGTCGCCTCCGGTGGGGTCGCCCAGCGCGTCGCCGACTGGCTGGACGGCACCCGCGCCTCGATCACCGGGCCGCCCGTCACCCTGACCTGGCAGGCGTCCGCGATCCCGCCCGTACTCGCCGTGCTCCTCGCCCTGATCGCCGTCCTGGCCCGGCGTACCGCGCGCCTCGCCCGCGCCGAGCGCCGACGGGTGCGTGCCGAGCATCCCGGCGAGCCCGAGGACCCGCACCGCACGAGGCGCATCGCCCACGTCCGCGCCATGGCCACGCTCACCGACCGCGCGCCCCTGATCCTCGCCGTCGGCTCCGTCGCCACCCTGATCGCCGGCGCGGGAGCCCTCACCGGTGCCCTCGCCACCGGGCTCGCGCCCGCCCATGCCGCCCGGGACGCCGGGACCCCCGTCCGGACCACCGCCGAGATCTGCCAGACGCTCGGCTCCTGGCTGGTCGGCGTGGGCTTCCTGCTCTTCGTCACCTGGGGACGCCGGGCCTACAAGGACGCCTCGGCCCGCCGGACCATAGGCATCCTGTGGGACGTCGGCACCTTCTGGCCGCGCGCGGCCCACCCCTTCGCGCCTCCCTGTTACGCCGAGCGCGCCGTACCCGACCTGACCTGGCGCACCGCGACCTGGACCGAGCGCACCGGCGGCCGTCTCGTCCTCTCCGGCCACTCGCAGGGCAGCGTCCTGGTCGCCGCCGCGGCGTGGCAGCTCCCGCCCGCCGTACGGCAGCGCGTCGCCCTGCTCACCTACGGCTCACCGCTGGAACGGCTCTACGGGCGCTGGTTCCCGGCCCACTTCGGCCCGGCCGCCCTCGCCGCCCTGCACCGGGACATCTGCTGCTGGCGCAACCTGCACCGCCGCACCGACCCCATCGGCGGCCCGATCCGGCTGCCCGCCGGGCACGGCACCGAGGTCGACCACGCGCCGCTGCCCGACCCGCGCGCCTACGGCCGTACCCCCGAACACCCGCTGCCCGCGCCGATCCTCGGCCACTCCGACTACCAGGAGGACCCGGTCTTCGTCCGCGAACGCGACCGCCTGCTGGCGCGCCTCCACCCCGATCTGCCCGCGCCCCGACCGGAACCCGGCCGGACATGACCCCGCCTCACGGCAGTTCGGGCAGGTCCTCCGGGTACAGCAGGGTCAGGTCGTCGGTGCTCGGGTCGGCGAACTGCGCCACCCGGCTCGCGTGCCGCTCCACCATCGCCTCGAAGGTCTGCCGCGCGGTGCGGCCGTTGCCGAACGCCGGGCCCTTCGGCAGGGCCGTGAAGTACTTCAGCAACGCCTCCGCCGTGCCGGACGCGAGCCGGTACTCGTGCTCGTCGGCCTGCTGCTCCACGATCCGCAGCAACTCCTCGGGCCCGTAGTCACCGAAGGTGATCGTCCGCGAGAAACGGGACGCCACACCGGGGTTGACCGAGAGGAAGCGCTCCATCTCCGCCGTGTAGCCCGCCACGATCACCACGACCGCGTCCCGGTGGTCCTCCATCAGCTTCACCAGGGTGTCGATGGCCTCCTTGCCGAAGTCACGCCCGGCGTCCTCCGGGGACAGCGCGTACGCCTCGTCGATGAACAGCACACCGCCACGCGCCCGTTCGAACGCCTCCTGGGTGCGGATCGCGGTGGAACCGATGTGCTCGCCCACCAGGTCGACCCGCGACACCTCCACCAGATGCCCTATCTCCAGCACCCCGAGCGCGGCCAGGATCTCGCCGTACAGCCGGGCCACCGTCGTCTTGCCGGTGCCGGGGGAGCCGGTGAAGACCAGGTGCCGCTTCACCGAGGCCGCCTTCAGGCCCGCCTTCTGGCGGCGTCTGCCCACCTCGATCATGTCGGTCAGCGCCCGCACCTCGCGCTTGACGCTCTCCAGGCCCACCAGCGCGTCGAGTTCACCCATCACGGCCTTCGGCGTACGGGACTCCCGCTCCGGCACGGGCGGCGCCGCCGCCGGCTCCGCGCCCACGGCGCGCTGCCCCGGAATCGCGCCGAGCAGTCCGCCGGTGGACGCCGGTACCGTCTGCACCGCCGTGTCCCGCGCCGCCGGGGGCCGCAGCGCGCCGCTCTCGTCGCTGGAGCACTCCTCCACGACCGGTCCGGCGCCCGTGCCCGCGTCCGGGCCGCCCTCGGCGAACTCGTAACCGCCGCGCACACACCGCTCCGTGCGGCACTTGCGCAGGGTCGTGCGGCAGCCGTCGAGCACATGGAAGCCGTAGCCGCCGCTGCCGGTCACCCGGCAGTTGACGAAGCTGCCCCGGCCGCCCGCCGAGACGTAGAACCCGGCCTCGGCCGGGCTCTCCACCGCGCAGCGCTCGATCGTCGGGTCGGCGCCCTTGGTGACGATCACGCCGGTCTGGGTGCCGTCCACCGTGCAGTTGCTCAGGGTGCCACCGCTGCCGTGGTCACGGAACCAGGCCCCGGTCGCGGCGTCCCGGATACGGCAGTCGTCGAGCTGGGCGGTCGCGCCGTCGCTCACCGAGACCGCCGTGTTGCGCACCTGGGAGAGGTCGCTGTCCACCACGTCCGCGCGGGAGCCCCGGTCCAGCACGAACAGCGCGTCCGGCACGTCGTGCACCCGGCAGGAGTCCAGCACGGCCGTCGCCCCGTCGCTCACCCAGACCGCCGGGTAGTCACCGGTGCTGTCGAAGATCTCGCACTGGTTGGCGTCCACGCGCGTGCCGGGGTCCCAGACCGACAGTCCGTTGCGCCCGAACTGGCGCACCGTGGTCCGGGTCAGGGTCAGCACCGAGCGGGAGCGCAGGTCGACCGCGTTCTCCGGGATGTCGTGGATACGGCAGTCGGCCAGCGTCAGCACCGCGTCGGTGTCGAGGGTGACGCCGTCCGCCGAGGTGCGGTGCACCTCGCAGTCGGTGAGGTGGGCGGTGGCCCGCTGGGTGACCTGCACCCCGGCGCCGCGCACCTCGTACACCTCGCAGCCGAACGCCTCCAGGGCGGTGTTCTCGCCGGTCGCGCTGAGTCCGGTGCCCGAGGCGTGGTGCACCCGGCAGCGGTCCAGGCGCGGATGGCCGCCGCCGCGCACCGCCACGCCCGCCTGGCCTGCCGAGACGACCTCGCACTCCTCGAACACCCCGGCGGCGCCGTCGAGGACGAGGACGCCGATGCCTGCCGGGTTGTCCACCGTGCAGCGGCGCACGGTCGGCCTGGCCCCGCCGCGCACCTCGATGCCGGAGGCGGAGCGGGTCACGATCCGCACGTCCAGCAGCTCGGGCGTGCCCTCCTCCACCAGCAGCGCCGGGGCGGCGCCGTCCTGGCCCTCCACATGCAGGCCCTGCACCACGGCTGAGGCCCGCACGGTCAGCGGCACGCCGTCCACGGGAGCGATCCGCACCGAGCCCGGCGCGTTGTCGGGGCCCCGCAGTGTCACCTCCCGCCGCACGACGAGGTTCTCCCGGTAGGTGCCGGGGGCGATGGTGAGGACGTCGCCGTCGGAGGCGGCCTCCAGCGCGGCCGCGAGCGACGCGTACTCACCCGTGCGGCGCCGCCACCGCGATGTGCCGGTGTGCGTCACCTGGACCGTGCCCTGTGCCATGGCGTTGCCGTGCCCCCACCTCGTGGTACTTGTGCTCGTCCGCCTCAGGGGCTCCGCAGCCGGTGCCGGGACGGCGACCGCGGAGCGCCCGAATGGGCGTTCGCGTGTGCGCGTGTTCCGGACTCCGGCGCGGCCTTCGGCTCGCTCGCGCGCGGGTCGATGCCGAAAGCGAGTCGGCCGGTCCACCGTAGCGTGCGCGCGGGTGGCGGACCGACCAGAGCCGGAACCCCGCCCGGGAGCCCGGCCCGGGTTTGACCGAGAGGCGCTGTCGGCCCGAGCCGGCCATAGCCTGGGGAAGGGCCCTAGCAGCCCGTACCGGCCTTGCCCCAGTCGGGGCCCGCCCGGTCCCAGGCGCGGTCCCAACTCGCGTACCGACGGCGGACCATGCGCCAGACCAGGAGGCGCCGCACGCTCTCGATGAGCCCGGCCACCACCACGGCGGCGCCGAAACCGGCCAGCACCGCGTGCGCCCGCGCGGTGGCGGAGTCCAGCGGCCGGGTCGTTATTCGCCCGGTCGGGTCCGTCCACAGCCTGAAGTGCTCACCCGCGCGGGGGGACTTGACGTCCGCCAGCACCGCGCCCCGGCGACGGGTGCCGTCCGGCGCGGTCCATCCGGCCAGGACCCGGGTGCGGGAGGTACGGGCCGCGCCCGTGTCGGGGTCGGCCTCGGACGCAGGCTGCGCGAGGGTGCGCAGCACGGTGGCCGTGACGAGATGACGGGTGTGCCGCTGCTCGCGCACCGAGCGCCGCAGCGAGTCCTGCGCGGCGGACCCGGTGACCGTGCCGACGACGGGCATGGCCACGAGCGTCAGCAGCAACGCCAGGAGACACACCCATGCCTCCGCGACATCGGTCGGGCGGCGCAGCGGATTGCCGCGCCAGCGCCACACCCCGCTGATGGTCTGCACGCCCCCGCCCCCTTCGCT
>NZ_MUNH01000635.1:0-2522 GCF_002154615.1 Streptomyces recifensis | reverse complement strand
CCTGCGCCGAGGCCGCCGCCGTGCAGGCGCAGGCAGGCGGCGGCCTCGGCGCAGGGGACGCAGGTGGCGAGGTGGCGGGAGAGGTCCTCGGGGGTCTCGGCTCCGGACGAGCGGGTGACGGCGTCCAGCAGGCGGGCGTAGCTGCGGCACTCGGCGTCCAGCGGGGTGTCGCGGTGGGCGCGGTGGCAGCGGTCGTGGAACAGCACGCGCACCTGGTCCAGTTCGGCGCCCGTGGTCAGCGGGTCCAGGCCCAGCCGGCGGGCGACGGTGGGCAGCGGGAGCGACTCCACCTCGGCGAGCCAGAGCAGCGTGGCGTCGGCCTCGGGCATGTCCCGAAGACCCCGCAGCGCGATGGGCCGGCCCAGCGGAGGACCCGTGTAACGGGCGGCCGCCTCGGAGTTGAGCCAGAGGCGGAGGTCGGGATCGAGCTGGTGTCCCTTGCCCGCGCTCTCCCACCCGGCCGCCGTCTCCCTCACCGCGGTGAGGAGTTGGGGGACGACCGGCAACCGGGCGGTACGGCCGCGCACGGCGCCCTGCGCGGCCCGCAGCTCCCGCATCCCCAACGTGAAAGCCTCGTCGGCCAGTTGGTGTGCCGTTCCCGCCCCGGCCGTGCACAGGTCGGCGTAGGAGAGAACCGCGTCCCAGCACTCGGCGAACAGCGCTGCCTCGGCAGCATCCTGAGGGGGCGACAGATCGGGCATCGGTCTCCAGCGTCCACGAGCGAGGGGCAACTCGCCACAGCGATTGTGGAGTTGGGGCCTCGCGGAGGCAGGAGCCTTTCACGCCGCCGCCGGGCTGACAAGCGGACCCGGCGGATCGGGTGAGCGGCTCGTCGCCCGGCGTGACCGTGACCGCCCGCCGCGCGCCCGCCACTCCGTCAGGGGATACGGAAGCGGACGCTCGGCGGTTCAGAACCGCGAGTCACAGGCCCGGTTCAGACCTCCACCCGCTCCTCCGCCGACAGGCTGTCCATGAAGGAGCTGACGGAGAACACCGCGTTGCCGGGGCCGGGCGGGCCGTAGCCGGGCGGGTAGGAGAGGCCGAAGTCGTCCATGGTGTTGCGGTACGCCTCGAGCAGCCGGATGTGGTACTCCAGCGGCGCGCCCTGCGGGTTGGCCTTGCCGAGCGGGGTGGTGGGCTCGGGGCACCAGGTGGTGAAGCGGGGCGTGATGCCGTGCGACATGAAGAAGCGCAGCCCCTCGGTGGTGGAGGCGATGGCCTCGTCGACGCTGGTGAAGCCGAAGGGCTCGGCCATCTCCACGCCCGCCACGAAGTTGGGGATCACGTTGCTCGCGCCGAACACGTCGGCGGAGTCCAGGATGCGCTTGTGCCACTCGTCCCGGCCGACGTACCGCTCCTTGCCGGGGCAGTACATCTTGAACAGGTACTCGTCCCACACCTCGAAGTTGGGGTGGTAGATCTGCACGCCGTAGTCCTTGAAGCGCTGCACGTCCGGCTTGGGCAGTGCCTGCGCGACGACCTTGCCGATCCAGCGGCCCGGGAAGTGCTCCTCGATGGCCTTGGCGTACCGCCCGTAGAAGTCGGCCTCGTCCAGCCCCTGGACCTTCGTCGTGATCGCCCCGCCCGTGAGGGTGTACGCGGTGGAGATCTTGGCCGTGTCGTACTTGTCGATGATCTCCAGCGCCTCGAGGACCTCGTCGACGTCCTTCACGCCCGTGTACGGCCGGCCCGCCGCCTTGTGCTGGCGCCAGTTGTGGTTGATGTCGCAGTACTGGCACTCCTCCTTGGCGCCGAAGTACTGGCAGACGCGGAACGCGGTCAGATAGATCAGGTAGCCCCACTGGATGGTCGGGGCCACCTCCATGACCGACTTCCCGTTGGAGAGCTTGTGCCGGTAGTACTCCGGCATCGGCGGCACGCCGACGTCGGAGATCCGCTTGCCGTCGAGGTAGAGGCCGAGCCGGCCGTGCTCGTCGGCGGCGACCCGGTAGGGGGAGGCGGGGTTCACCCGCACGGAGACGACCGTACGGCGCAGGTCGTAGGGGCCGCCGGTGAGGATGATCTCCTCGGGGGGCCTGCGCAGCGCGGCCTCGCCCAGCTCGGGGAGGGTGCCGTGGTCGAAGGAGAAGATGAAGTACGACTTCGGCTTGACCTCGCCGCCCTCGTTGTCGCTGAGGGCCGAGGCGTCGAAGGCGACTCCGCCCCGGAGCAGGTCCTCCTTGAAGACGGCCTCCCGCGGCACATGCGGGAACCGCTCCATCAGATCCTCGACCAGCGCGGTGCGGCTGCCCATCCCTGTCTCCTCCCGGCTCACACGTACATCTCACACCGTATGCCCCCACTTCCCGGCAAGCCCTCCCGGGGGGCTGTGAGGCACGCGACGTGTTGTCCCGCGGTCCAGGTCTTCGCAGGTCGCGGCAGTGATGAGAGGGTCTGGGCACAGGCACTCTCGGGAGGGACGGCAGGGATGACCAAGTCGGCACGGGCGGTCACCAACTGGGCGCGGAACATCACGTACACGGCCGACGAGTTCCACCGGCCCACCTCGCCGGACGCGCTGC
>NZ_MUNH01000634.1:0-962 GCF_002154615.1 Streptomyces recifensis | reverse complement strand
CCCGGTCCGACTCCAGCTCCTCCACGCGGGCCGTCAGCCGGGAGGGGCCGAGCAGGCCGCGCACCAGCAGCCCGTCCACCGTGGTCAGGCCCCGCAGCACCCATGGCGTGAGCAGCGTGAACACCAGCCCGACCAGCGAGGTCGCGGTGATCTCGAAGGGGTTGTCCAGGTAGACGCTGTGGTGGTCGTCCCCGTAGAGCTGGATGCCGCCCTGCCCGGCCCACATCGGGAACACCCAGAACCACAGCGGGTACGTCAGCAGCGCCCAGCCGTACGTCCAGAAGCTGATGGCCACCGAGAAGGAGAACACCGCCCACGGGAAGTGGACCAGCGCGTACACCAGGTGCCGCCAGGACGAGCCGCTCTTGAGCACCGCGCCGAGCCAGGGCAGCGGCCCCGGCCCGCTGGGGTTCAGCGGCTCCGGCGCGGCCACCCGCACCTTCAGCAGCGCCCCGGCCCGCGCCCGCTCCAGCGCCCCGAAGCCCCGGCAGCCGACCAGGGCCAGCGCGAGGACGGGCACCCCGACGAAGGTCACCAGCAGGCCGGCGCCGAGCGAGATCATCGTGACCGTCCAGACGAGCAGGGCGACGGCCACCGGCAGTCCGGTCAGCGCGTAGCCCAGCTCCCGCCAGGTCCGCGCCTGCAGCGGTGCCTTCAGCGCGGCGGGGAGGCGGTGGCGGGCCGGCTCTTCCCGGTAGGGGGTGCTGTGCGTGGCCATCGGTGTGGTCCCCGTTCTCCTTGTGTGGGCCTGCCTGCTGAAGACTGCTCGTCCGCACCGGGTGCGGGCCATGGCGTGCGTCCCCGTCTTGAACAGGGGGTTTTCCCTACCGTCCGGCGTGGCGCTCGTCCTCACGGTCCCGCCAGGGCAGCTCGGCGGTGATGACGGTGGGGCCGCCGGGCGGGGAGTCCACGACGAACACCCCGTCGACCGCGCCCAGGCGTTCGGCCAGGCCCGCCAGGCC
>NZ_MUNH01000633.1:0-531 GCF_002154615.1 Streptomyces recifensis | reverse complement strand
TCGGCCAGGCCCGCCAGGCCGGTGCCGCGACCGGCGTCGGCTCCGCCGATTCCGTCGTCGCGGATTTGGAGCATGAGGTGGTGGGGGGTGTGCCAGAGGTCGAGGGTGGCGTGGTGGGCGTGGCTGTGTTTGCTGATGTTCTGGAGGAGTTCGCTGGCGGTGTAGTAGGTGATGCCTTCGATGGCGGGTGCGGGTCGGGTGGGGAGGTCGACGGTGAGGGTGACGGGGACGGTGCAGCGGGTGGCGATGGCGGAGAGGGCTGCGTCGAGTCCTCGGTCGGTGAGGACGGCGGGGTGGATGCCTCGGGCGAGGTCGCGGAGTTCTTTGAGGGCGGTTTTGACTTCGCCGTGGGCTTCTTCGACCATGCGGGCGGCTGTTTCGGGGTCGTGGTGGAGTTTTTCCTTGGCGAGTCCGAGTCCCATGGCGAGGTTGACCAGGCGTGCTTGTGCTCCGTCGTGCAGGTCGCGTTCGATACGGCGCAGGTCGGCGGCGGCGGTGTCGACGACCACACCCCGGTCCGACTCCAGCTCC
>NZ_MUNH01000632.1:0-825 GCF_002154615.1 Streptomyces recifensis | reverse complement strand
GCGAACAGGTTGGCCAGCGTGTCCTGGAGCGCCAGCGCGACCGCCAGACCGCCGACCCCCAGGGCGGTGAGCAGCGGGGCGATCGAGATGCCGAGGGTCTGCAGGACCACCAGGAAGCCGATGGCCAGCACCAGTACACGGGTGATGTTGACGAAGATGGTCGCCGAGCCCGCCACGCCGGAGCGGGACTGGGTGACGCTCTGCACCAGGCCCGCGATCACCCGGGCCGCCGACAGCGTCACCACGAAGATCAGCCAGACCTGGAGGGACTGGTTGACGTGGTGCTGCACGGTGCGGGTCAGCGGCAGCACGGCCGCGCCCACCGCGATGCCGCTCGCTATCGCGGCCCACGGCACGACCGAGCGCAGCGCGTCCACGATGACGTCGTCCCCGCTCCACCGGGTCCGCTTGGCGTGCTTGGCCAGCCAGCGCAGCACCGTGCGGGACAGAAAGGCCAGCACCAGGCCGGCGGCCAGCGCGATACCGGCGAGGACCAGGTCGTCCAGGGTCGGCGTGCGGTTCACCGGGCGCCTCCGGTAGCCGAAACGGCGGTGTGGAGCCTGCTGTGAAGTCTCGTCACGTTGTCACCTGTTCGCTGTCCGGGGTGTGCGAACGTGCCCTCGGTGCGAAGGTCCGACGAAGGGCACGTGCCGTCATCCTGCCGCATGCGCGCGGTCCTGAAATGCCGTGCGGACACTCGGTGTGGGAGTTGACTCTTCCTGACATATCGTCATTTACACTTACGCTCGTCACTCAGCGTGAGGATGAATATGAGAAGAGTGATTCAAGCGCTGCGCAGCCCGCGGCGTCCCATCGTGCTCGGTG